>CAZMYP010000094.1:0-7893 GCA_964570535.1 uncultured Herbinix sp. | reverse complement strand
TAATTTGTCAACCATATTTTGTAATATGTATAATACTTATGTCCTTGTTCGACAACAAAAGCCCATATCCGTTTCTGGATATGGGCAAATATAAATCACTAATTAATACAACCATTATTATTTAATCCTTTGTAACTCCTATTCAGCTGATACTCCCTTAAAATTCAGCGCCCTAAATGAATTTAACACTGTAATAATCGTAACACCTACATCACCAAATATGGCAAACCACATATTTGTGATTCCTAAAGCGCTCAAGATAAGTATCACTATCTTTATTCCAATGGCAAATACAATATTCTGAGATGCTATTTTTAGTATCCTTTTTGATATTTTAATAGCCATAGGAATCTTAGAAGGCTCATCTGTCATAATAATTACATCTGCTGCCTCTATTGCTGCATCGGACCCCAGGCCACCCATAGCAATTCCTACATCTGCCCTAGCAAGAACAGGGGCATCGTTTATTCCATCGCCAACATATGCCAGCTTGCCCTTGTGGGATGTTTGTAACAGGAGCTCCTCAAGCTTATCTACCTTATCACCAGGTAGTAATTCTGAGTACACCTTATCAAGGCCAAGATGTTTGCCCACCTTATTGCCTATAGCCTTATTATCTCCTGTAAGCATAACTGCTTGCCCAATACCTAATTCCTTTAACTCCTTAATCGCCTGCACAGAATCACTCTTAACTTCATCGGCAATCAATATATATCCGCCATATGCACCATCAACTGCAAGATGGACAACTGTACCAATAAGTTCACCCTGATCAAAAGGTATGTTTCTTAGGTTCATTATCTTTGCATTACCAGCGGAAATCTTCTTTCCCTTAACTACTGCTTCAATACCATGACCTGGAATCTCCTCTACATTAGAGATTACACTTTGATCAATCTCCTTCCCATAAGCCTTCTGAATTGATTGGGAAATGGGATGGTTAGAGAAGCTTTCTCCATAGGCTGCCAATTCTAAAAGCTCATCCTTTGAAATGCCCTTAGGAACTATCTCCTGCACTTCAAAAACACCTTTTGTAAGAGTACCTGTTTTATCAAAGGCTATAATTTGTGTATTTGCTAGTGCTTCAAAATAATTACTGCCCTTAATTAGAATGCCTCTTTTAGATGCACCACCTATACCACTAAAGAAGCTTAATGGAATAGAAATAACCAAGGCACATGGACATGAAACTACTAAAAATGACAAGGCCCTATAGGTCCATTCACTAAAAGTTGCCCCTTCAATAACCAGTGGAGGTACAAGGGCTAACAAAACCGCAAGAATAACAACAACTGGAGTATAATATCTTGCAAACCTAGTAATAAATTGCTCCGAGCTAGATTTCTTGCTACTGGCGTTCTCTACTAATTCCAAGATTTTGCTTACAGTTGATTCTTCATACTCTTTGGTTACCTCTGCAGTTATAAGACCATTTACATTAATGCATCCACTTAAAATCTCATTCCCGGGACTTACTTCACGAGGTACAGCTTCCCCGGTTAGGGCAGAGGTGTCCAAGAGAGAATTTCCACTAATTACTTTTCCATCAAGAGGAACACGCTCTCCTGGCCTTATAAGCATAATATCCCCTATCTTAACTTCATCAGGATCTAATTTTATATAATCCTCGCCCCTTTTCACATTTGCATAATCAGGCCGAATGTCCATTAAATCAGCAATAGATTTTCTTGATTTTCCGACTGCGTAATCTTGAAATAGTTCACCGATTTGGTATAAAAGCATTACTGCAATACCTTCAGCATACTCACTTATGAACATAGCCCCTATAGTAGCTATAGCCATTAAGAAATTCTCATCAAATACCTTGCCTTTGGTAATGTTCCTGGCTGCCCTTAGAATTATATCTCCGCCTACAATAATATAGCTCATAAAAAATAGTATAAGGGCTAGATTAGGCCAAATTTGATACATATTGATTAATACCGCTCCCATTAGTAATATGGCCCCGGCTATTATTCGTATTATCCTTTTCTTCATAATAATCCCCATCCTTATGCCTTCTTCATTCTTGTATCGGGCTCAATTTTTCTTATGATTTTTTCGGCTTCATTAATAATTCCTTGTATCAGTTCCTCATCAGCTTCAATAACCAGCTTCTGTGTCATAAAATTCACTGTAGCTTCTTTTACTCCATTTAATTTATTAATAGCCACTTCCATCTTAGCAGCACAGTTTGCACAACCCAAACCTTCCAAAACAAATTTCTTTTTCATAATAATTCCTCCAACTTATTATTATAATTACTTCATATACTAAGCTCTTAAATTAAGTATTCCTTTAAACTAACAATATAAACAACCCATCTTCAGAATGAACACATGAGCATATATTCATATATGAGGTTAAAAATATAAGCTTCATCTTTATTCTTCATTAATATGTGCTAAGCCCTGATCAAAAATCAATCTTACATGTTCATCATCTAATGAATAGTATACTACCTTACCATCCTTTCGGTTCCTAACCAGCTTTGCCTGCTTAAGAACTCTTAACTGATGAGAAATTGCCGATTGAGTCATACCAAGTAAGGCAGCAATATCACAGACACACATTTCTGCTTCATCCAATGCCCACAATATCTTAACCCTAGTAGAGTCCCCAAACACCTTAAATAAATCTCCTAAATCATAAAATGTTTCTTCCTCTGGCATCCTCTCTCTAACCTTATTAACTATATCCTCATGAATAATTTCACTATGACAGCTTTCAGCTATAATATGCTTATTAGACATTTTATCACCTCACGATAGTTCTATTTGCACTTCGTATGAACACTTGCTCATATGTTTGTATGTTTATTATATTCACTAGCCTTATAAATGTCAACTAAAATTTTTGAAACCCTAAAAAGCCACCCTACCATAAGGCATGTGGCTCTTTAGCTATTAGCATATATATCATCTAAACTATTCTAAACTAATTTCTAATTAGATAATCAAAGGCTCCAAGGGCTGCATTAGCACCGGATCCCATAGAAATAATTATCTGTTTATTAGGACTGTCTGTGCAATCACCTGCGGCAAATAAGCCTGGTATATTGGTGGCATTCTTTTTATCCACAAGTATCTCACCCATAGGATTTCGTTCAACAAAATCTCCAAGCCACTCTGTGTTCGGTATAAGACCTATCTGAACAAATACGCCTTCTAGGTCTATATGCTTCTCTACACCAGAATCTCTTTCCATATAGGTGATGCCATTAACTTTACTGTCTCCAGTTATTTCTTTAGTCTGTACATTCTTTAATACAGTTACATTTGGTAGGCTAAATAGTCTTTCCTGTAACACCAAATCCGCCTTGAGCTCTGGCATAAATTCCATTACTGTAACATGACTTACCAGTCCTGCCAGGTCTATAGCCGCCTCAATACCGGAGTTTCCTCCTCCGATTACAGCTACATGTTTTCCTTTAAACAAAGGGCCATCACAGTGTGGACAATAAGCCACACCCTTATTCTTGTATTCTGCTTCACCAGGTACATTTACATTTCTCCAGCGGGCTCCAGTGGATATAATAACTATTTTGCTCTTTAAGGTTGCACCATTTTCTAACTGAATCTGGAACATGTCTTTCTTATCTATACTCTTAACTCTCTGGGGCAGCATTATATCCACATCATATTCCTTAACATGCTCTTCAAGGGCCGTAGATAGCTTAGGACCTTCTGTGTATTTAACGCTAATAAAGTTCTCAATCCCCATGGTGTCTCTTACCTGGCCACCAAAGCGTTCTGCAACAATACCTGTTCGTATTCCTTTTCTTGCTGTATATATGGCAGCGCTGGCTCCAGCTGGGCCTCCACCTATTACAAGAACGTCAAATGGTTCCTTATCCTCATACTGAGAAGCATCAGGAGCCACCTCCAGCTTTGCCAGAATTTCCTCCAGAGTCATACGGCCGCTTCCAAAGAACTCACCATTAAGATATATGGCAGGTACAGCCATAATATCCATACTCTCAACCTCGTCCTTAAAGGCAGCACCATCAATCATGGTATGGGTAACATCTGAATTCAGCACGCTCATAATATTCAGTGCCTGAACAACCTCAGGACAATTATGACAGCTTAAGCTAATATAGGTCTCAAATCGAAATTCTCCCTTAAGCTTCTTAATCTGCTCCACAACCTGATTCTCTATCTTGGGCGCCCTTCCACTTACCTGTAAAAGTGCTAATACCAAGGAGGTAAACTCATGGCCTAGGGGAACACCAGCAAAGGTAATGCCCATTTCCTGATTAATACGGTTGATGCTAAAACTAGGTGTTCGGGGAAGCTTCGCCTCTTCAACCTTAATCCTAGGTGACATAGCTGCCAGCTCCTCTACCAAGGATGTAATATCCCTTGATACAGGGTCAGCTCCTACACAGACATTAATCAAAATATCATTTTCAAGAAGCTTCAGGTACTCAGCCAATTGATTTTTAATTTCAACATCTAATAACATATAATCGCTCCTTAAATTTTACCTACAAGATCCAAGCTGGGCTTTAATGTAGCTGAACCCTCTTTCCATTTTGCAGGACATACTTCATTAGGATTATTTCTAACATATTGAGCGGCTTTAATCTTACTAACTAAGATATCAGCATCTCTTCCGATATTTCCTGCATTGATTTCAACTGATTGAATCAAACCATCAGGATCAATAATAAAAGTACCACGGTCAGCCAAGCCATCTGCTTCGATTAGCACATCAAAGTTACGACTTATTGTATGAGAAGGATCTCCAATCATAATATAGGTTATCTTCTTAATAACTTCTGATGAATCATGCCAAGCCTTGTGGGTGAAATGTGTATCTGTAGAAACAGAATATACCTCAACACCTAAATTCTTAAGAGCCTCGTAATTATTCTGCAAATCCTCAAGCTCAGTAGGGCATACAAAAGTAAAATCTGCAGGATAGAAACAAACTACGCTCCACTTACCCTTCATATCCTCCTCTGTTACCTCTATAAATTTTCCATTATGATACGCTTGTGCCTTAAAAGGTTTTACCTCGGTTCCAACTAATGACATAAAAATACCTCCTTAAATTATAATTATTAGTTTGTTCTATTATTAAAATAATTATTATTGCTAATAACTATTCTCTAATAACAGTAATCGTTACTGTTATTATCTTATAAAACTTTTTGGGTTTTGTCAACTACAAAAATCTAAATATTTACCTGCAGCTACTTACTATATTGTTAATTACTAATAGTAATGATAGAATATGTTAAAAGGGTAGAATTTATCAATGCCTGTTTATAAGGGGGGAGTCTTATTTTTGCCAAAGAGGAATCATGGAAAGCTCTATTATCACAGCAGAGAGAAATTACTGAAGCGCTGGAGAAGGATATCAAAAGCTTTAAATCAGAAGCTATTGTGATAGAAAACGAAGCCCTGCGCAAGGAGCTTGCGCAATATAAAGAACAGCTTACTACTGCCAATCAGCAATTGTCAGCACTTTCTGATGAGAATACAAAGCTTAAGAATTCATTATATGAACAGATCTATAACGAAAAAATTGCTATACTAAATTCAGTAACTAAGAAAACTGATGTATATTACATAAGTTCTATTAATGGTGAACTGAATCGACTTAAAGCCTTTGAGATGGAATCTATCAACAGAATAGATATGATTACTAGCTCATTAACACAGATGCGAGTTGATGGTAAGGATGAAATCTTCTCGCGGATAAATGAATTAAGACAGCTTTTAGATAGTAAGTTAAATGAGGCAAGAAGCTTCTATAATGAACAGACAGGAGCTTATTCGAAGAATAGAGAACTGGAGTATCAGAAGCTACGTGAGGAAGGTATAAGCCAGGAAGAAATAAGCCGTGCCTTAAAAAAGAATAATATTGAATCCCTAATTGGACTAAATATAATCAATAAATTAGGTATTCTCTTGTTAATAATCGGTACGATTGCCTTAACACAGTTTACATATTTACGGCTTCCAGATATTATGAAAACCATCTTCGTATTTATTGGAGGAGCTGTATTACTAGTAGTTGGTGAGCTGCTCAATCGTAAAAAGCCTAATGTCTTTTCCCTGGGCTTAACTAGTGGAGGAGTTGCCGTCTTATATGTGGCAATAGCCGTCAGTTACTTTGGATTAAAAAACATATCAATGTATGTGGCCTTAGCCTTATGCATTATTATAACCATGCTTTCATTCTATTTATCACAAAGATATGAGTCCCAGACAATAGCAGCATTCACCATGATAGGAGGCTATCTGCCCATACTATCAATTGCCAATAGTGAAATCCTGGTCTATAGCGCCATGGTATATTTTCTTATCTTAAACCTATTTTTATTAATAATAGCATTCAAAAGGAAATGGTCTATTGCCCCAGTTATAGGTTTTGTCTTAAATTTACTTGGTACAGCCTATATAATGCTGCTAGCTATTTTTTCATCTGGTATTCAAAGTGATGTCTATAGCTTAAAAGATTTTATAACTATAGTATATATTTTGTTAGCATTTTTAATCTATACCATAATACCAATTGCAGGTACATACTTTGACAAAAAAACAATAACTAGTTATGACACTGCACTTATTGCGGTAAACACCTACATAAGCACTATCTTTATGTATTATGCCTTTTATAATACTGCTTTTGTTCCTTTTGTAGGAGCTTTGGCAATTATATTTGCAGCTATCTACTTTCTTCTTACCAAATTCATGGAGAAAAAGCTTCCTGATGAAGTAAGAGTCCGTTCCTTGTTCTTTACAACAAGCCTAGTATTTGTGGTCTTATTTATACCTATACAATTCGGTATTGTTTGGTTATCCCTTGGTTGGCTAATAGAAGGTGTCTTGTTTATCTCATATGGAATTCTAAAGGATGATAAGAAGTTAAGAAAATATGGCTATATTATATTTGCCCTATGCTTAGGCATCTTCTACTCCTATGATGTACTTGCCAAGCTTTTAAATGCTAATTATTATTTTGGCTATAAATATCTGGCTATAACCTTGGGATCTTTAGTTGTAATGGCTACATATATCTATAAAAAGACCCTGGTAAGTAAGACAGTTAATCTCTTCAAATGTTTTACCTACCTTAACCTATGGTTCTTTATAATATATATGATAACTGGTGAACTAAGAAATCTGCTTGCTCCCCAATTTAGGAATAGTAGTATAAATATCTCTTACCTTTTAAATATATTATCAATTGCTTGCGGCTTTCTTCTTGCCTATGTTGTACCAAGGATTCGGCTACTACTAGACCGTGGAGTAAAATCAATTTCAGTGTTCATTTATATATCATCCATACTCGGTCTTATGATCACAGATACCGTAAGCTCTCCAGTTACTTCAAATGACATTACACTAGGAATATCTATACTTGGAACTGTTATATTGATTTTAATTAATCTAATGTCCGTACTGGCAATGATGGATTTAGTCAAAGGATTTGTACTTGACCGAAAGTTTGGTACCGAGTGGTATCCTCTCCTTGTGTCCATATACCTTGTAATCATTCTTACTCAAAACCTAATTATACAGTATGAGCTTGATTTTACTAACTTTGCTATCAGTATAATCTATATACTCTTGGCGTTTTCGTGGATTGTATTTGGATTTATAAAAAGATATTCATTTATTAGAAGGTTTGGGCTTGGATTGTCCTTCCTGGCTATGGCCAAGCTCTTCCTCTTAGACTTGTCGATTTTGACTGAGGGATATCGGATTATATCTTATTTTGCCTTTGGAATTATACTAATAGCTATATCCTTTGTATACCAGTATTTTAACAAAAAGCTAGAGGTAAAATTACCTCCATTGTAATCCTTAGATGAGCATTTTATATAATAGGACGAACTTTCCTATTATATAAGCTAGGGTTTCGCTTGCGAAACCT
>CAZMYP010000093.1:0-7940 GCA_964570535.1 uncultured Herbinix sp. | reverse complement strand
ATTCCTGTATACAAAAGGAGCAGCCGGCACAGGCATCCTCATCTATCTGCAGTTTGCCACTCTCATCAGGATATATTGCATGAAAGGGACATACCTTAACACAGTGCCTATCCTCATCGGGGCAGTCACAGCTTTCAGTAAACCAGACAAGGGGATGCTTTTTTGGATGGAGAAGGCAGTCTAGCTGATGAGTATCAAAGGAATCAAGAGCATCAATATATTCATCATCTCGCTTCTCAATGGTTGCTTTAACTAGTTCAAGGTATAGGTCTTCAAATCGTTTCATATATTTGCACCTCATATTTATATTAAATATCTACTTGTATTATCTTCAAAATGCACAGCAATATTCCAATCTTTCCTTTACTAGTAACATAATCTGCCTTATAATTGATTTAGATTTATTTGAGCATTTTGAATATATTTGGGAAAAGTGGAAAATCTAATTCAAAACAATATGGAGACGAAAATTGAAAGAAGCAAGTAAAAGACATTTTATTATATCTGGGTGGATTTTATTCTATATATATATATTGCTATTATCATATTTTTTATTTTTCAGTGAAAGATATGGAAGAGATTTAGTAACAGAGGAATATAATTTGCAGTTATTTAAAGAAATTATGCGTTTTGTTAAATATAGAGAGAGAATTGGACTGAAGGGATTTATGATTAATATCTTTGGCAATATTCTTGCTTTTATGCCCTTTGGTTTTTTTGTTCCTCTTCTTAATAAGGCATATCGTAAGTTTTATGTGATTGCTATATTAAGTATCATATTTAGTCTGGTAGTGGAATTGGCACAGCTGATATTGAGAGTAGGGGTATTTGATGTGGATGATATCCTGCTAAATTCAATTGGTGGGATATTTGGATATTTATCCTTCTTGATAATTCGTTTTATATTTAAAAAAATAAAGGGATATCAAGACTAGATCCATCAATATAATTGTTCTAGAAAGGGGGCGTTTATATTTTCAGGATATTTAAGAAAAAAGATAACATACAATTCTCCGGAAGACGGCATACACGGATTGGAATTATATCAATGATAATTGGATTATCAGTGATTCTTGGATTTATGACCATAAGTATTGTTTCAGGTATTAATGGGGGTGAGGGAGACTGGCTGATAGGCATAATTGGATTTGCTCTTTTGGGGTTGGCTATATTTGGATTTATACTATCCTACAGGGGATTAAGGGAGAAAGATGTCTATTACAGATTCCCCATGATAGGCTCAATAACTAACGGTGTTATGCTTGTTGTTTTTTTGGTTATTTATATTTTAGGAATTATCAAATAGAAGCTATAAACTAAAACCAGGAGGTTACTATGTTAAAAATAGAAAGCTTTTCAAAGAGCTATAGAGGAGAAAAAAAGGCTGTAGACAATTTAAGCCTTGAGATAAGTAGTGGAGATATCTTTGGATTTATTGGTCATAATGGTGCGGGCAAGACTACAACCATACGAGCTATTGCAGGAATACTTGATTTTGAAGAAGGAGATATAATAATTGATGGTATCTCTATAAAGATTGATCCGGTGCAATGTAAAAGGGTAATGGCCTATATTCCAGATAATCCCGATTTGTACGACCACTTAACAGGTATAGGCTATCTTAATTTTATTGGTGATATTTTTGAAGTTAGTAAATCTGATAGGGAGCAGGCCATAGGAAAATATGCAGATGCATTTGAGCTGACTCCTAATTTGGGAGATTCTATTTCCGCCTATTCTCATGGTATGAAACAGAAGCTTGCAATTATATCGGCATTAATACATAAACCGAAGCTGCTAGTATTGGATGAGCCCTTTGTTGGTCTGGATCCCAAGGCATCTATTACCTTGAAGAATATTATGAAGGAGCTATGCAAAAGTGGTAGTGCCATATTTTTTTCAACCCATGTGCTTCTAGTAGCGGAAAAGCTATGTAACAAGATTGGAATTATTAAGGACGGAAAGCTTGTAGCCTATGGTACTACAGAAAAGGTTAAGGGTGATTCAACCCTTGAGGATGTATTTATGGATTTGATAGAGATAAAATAACAAACAATCAAATATCATATGGGGGTAAATATGAAGAAGGTATTACGATTAGTCAGTGTGCAGCTATTGGCAATGTTTATGAGCATGTTGGCCATTGGTGAGCAAAAAAAGAAAAAAACCAAGGCTTTATATATAGGCTTTATAACTTTTATATTATTAATTAGTGGTATGTCCTTTTTCTATTCTTATATGATGGGATCTGCTCTGATAATGTTTAATAGCCTAGAATTATTACCGCCATTATTTATGGCATTAACAAGTGTGGTAGTTTTATTTGCCTCAATATATAAGGTTAAGGGAACATTATTTGGATTTAAGGATTATGATATGGTTATGTCCCTGCCTGTAAGCAATAGTAAGATTGTTGCAAGTAGGCTAATTCTTCTGTATTCAATTAACATGGTATTTGTACTAATTATTATGCTACCTATGATGTTAGCCTATGGAATACTTGCAAATCCAGGAGGACAGTTTTATATCTTAAGTATTTTATTATTACCCTTTATTCCTCTTATTCCTCTTGTAATTGCATCCCTTATAGGTACTATAATAACCTATGTCTCTATGCACTTTAGATTTAGTAATATTGTATATATTGCTATATCAATTGCACTGCTATTAGGAATGATTATAGTACCATTTTTTATCGGAGATTCCGCAGAGGCTTTAGTAGATTTAAGTCAGGTGCTAACTAGGAAAATTTATGCTACCTATCCATTAGCAGAGCTTTATTCTAAGGCTGTTACTCAGGGTGATATAAGGGCTTTAGTATTGTTTTTACTAGTGTCAATTTTGATTTTTATGGTTTTCTCTCTTGGCGTAGGTAAGGTATTTAAGAGGATTAATACAGTTGTTATGACCGGCAGATATAAGGCTAATTATAAGCTAGGAGCTTTAAAAAGCTCCTCACCCCTTAGGGCCTTATATATAAAAGACCTAAAACGATATTTTGCATCTCCAATTTATGTGATGAATACTGGTATTGGAGTAGTTATAATGGTTGTTGGCGCCATTGCTCTGCCCTTTATTGATCTTGTGACTATTGCAGAGGAAATAGGTATTTCAGGAGCTGTTCAATATATAGTACTATTATTTATTACCTTCTCTATTGCAACATCATGCACGACTATGGCTTCAATATCCATAGAGGGAAAAAACATATGGATTATAAAGGGCCTGCCTATATCAGTAGTAACGATATTCGCATCAAAGATATTAGTTAACCTGACCATACTAGCTCCTGTGTTATTTGCATCTATATTTATTAGCATTTTTATGAAACTGTCTTTTATAGAGGGTGCTTTAATTGTTCTTATGACAGCTTCATATTCTATCTTTGTATCCTTGTATGGATTGGTAATTAATTTAAGCTTTCCAAATCTGACATGGACAAATGAAACAGTCATTATCAAACAAAGTACAGCGTCAATGATTACTATTTTTTTTGGCTTGGGACTGATGTTAATTCAATATTTGTTACTGATGATAATAGGGAATTTATCATTAGTCATACTGCTATTTATAGGTTTATTGTGGATTATTAATCTGTTGTTATACAAAAGATTAACTAATAAGGGAAGAATACAGTTTGAGAAGCTCTAATGTCTTGCTTATTAGACAAATTAATAAAAAGGATAAGAAAATATCTGCTGAAAGATTGGCTTATATATGCTAGAATATTGGAAGATGCTAAACTACAACCATTTTTTTGGTAAATTCATTCCACAGGAGGTTATCATGGATTATAAACAGGCAGGAGTAGATATTGAAGCAGGATATAAAGCAGTAGAGCTTATGAAGGAGCATATTAAGAAAACTAATCGTAAAGAGGTTTTGTCCAATATTGGAGGATTCTCAGGCGCATTTTCTCTTAAGGGCTTTATGAATATGGAGAGTCCCACTCTTATATCAGGAACTGATGGGGTTGGAACAAAGCTAAAAATTGCTTTTTTAATGGATATTCATGACACAGTGGGAATTGATTGTGTAGCTATGTGCGTAAATGATGTAGCTTGCTCAGGGGCAGAGCCTTTGTTTTTCCTTGATTATATTGCCTGCGGTAAAAATGATCCTGAAAGAATAGCCAGCATAGTTAAAGGAATAGCTGAAGGTTGTCAACAGTCTAATGCTGCTTTAATTGGTGGAGAAACAGCGGAGATGCCAGGATTTTATCCTGAAAACGAATATGATTTGGCGGGTTTTGCAGTAGGAATTGCTGATGAAAAGAATCTGATTACAGGTAAGGATATTAAGAAGGGTGATGTTTTAATCGGTATTGCTTCCTCAGGAACACATAGTAATGGTTATTCACTAGTTCGTAAGACCTTTAAAATGGAAAGGTCGGTTTTGGACACTTATTATGAGTCTCTTGGAAAAACACTGGGTGAAACCTTACTGACGCCTACAAAAATATATGTAAAGACCTTTAGAGAATTAAGAAATAGTAATATTAATATAAAGGGCTGTAGCCATATAACTGGCGGAGGCTTTTATGAGAACATACCAAGAATGCTTCCTGAAGGAACCCATGGAATTGTTCGTACCAACAGCTATGATATTCCTCCTATTTTTGCTATGATGAAAAGAGACGGAGATATCTCAGACCATGCAATGTATAATACCTTTAATATGGGAGTTGGTATGGTTCTTGCTGTAGAACAGGAGCAGGCTGATCAATGCTTGAGAGTTATTAATGGGATCGGTGAGAAGGCTTTTGTTTTGGGAGAAGTTAGTGATGGTACTAGGGGGGTTACCTTATGCTAAAGCTGGCGGTTCTGGTATCTGGTGGAGGCACCAATCTACAGGCCCTGCTTGACCAGATGGATATGGGAGGTCTTCCTAATGTATCTGTTGAGGTCGTTATAAGTAGTAATGAAAAGGCATATGCCTTGCAAAGGGCAAGATCTCATAATATATCATCTACTGTTATAAATAGAAAAAATTATAGTAGTCAAGAACAATTTGAAGAGGCATTTTATGGCCTGCTTACGGACTATCAGATAGATCTGATAGTTTTGGCGGGCTTTTTGTTGATACTACCAATAAAAATTGTAAGACATTTTAAAAATAGAATTGTAAATGTACATCCATCCTTAATTCCTGCATTTTGTGGCAAGGGATTTTATGGACTGAAGGTACATGAGGCTGCTCTTGCTCGTGGGGTCAAGCTCACAGGAGCAACAGTGCATTTTGTAGATGAGGGAACTGATACTGGTCCAATTATCCTTCAGAAGTCGGTTCAGGTACTAAATGGGGATACTAAAGAGACCCTTCAAAAAAGAGTCATGGAGCAGGCTGAGTGGGAGATCCTACCAGAAGCAATAAGGCTGATATCTGAAAATCGTATAGAGGTTAAGGATAATTTGGTCATAATTAAAGAATAACAAGTTAATACTTGATAGTCTGATTACGGAGGTAAATAATATGAAGGTGTTAATCATAGGTGGTGGCGGAAGAGAGCATGCCATAGCAATGAAGGTGTCAAAGAGTCCTAAGGTGAGCAAGCTCTATTGTGCTCCTGGAAATGCCGGTATAGAAGAATGCGCAGAGTGCATTGACATCCCAGTAACAGATCTTCAAGCCTTGGCTGACTTTGCTGTTACAGAGGGGATTGGTTTGACAATTGTAGGGCCGGAAAATCCCTTGGTTGACGGAGTGGTAGATGTGTTTGAAGAGAGGGGTCTTAGAGTTTTTGGTCCTAGAAAGAACGCTGCAATAATTGAAGGCTCCAAGGTATTTTGTAAGGACCTCTTAAAGAAATATAAGATACCAACAGCTGCCTATGAAGTTTTTAGTTCTTTTGATAAGGCTATTGCTTATCTAAAAACAAGCAAATATCCTATAGTCATTAAAGCCGATGGTCTTGCTGCTGGAAAAGGTGTCCTTATATGTATGGATTATGATGAAGCAGAACAGGGTGTTAAGGCAATTATAGAGGATAAACAGTTTGGCTCGGCTGGGAATCAGTTGGTTATTGAAGAGTTTATTACAGGACCAGAGGTATCTGTTCTTGCTTTTTGTGATGGTACTCATATATCACCAATGGCCAGTGCCCAGGATCATAAAAGAGCAATGGATAATGATATGGGACCCAATACCGGAGGAATGGGTACATTTTCACCTAGTCCCTTCTATACGGATGAGGTTGATGAATTCTGTAAGAAATATATCTATCAGCCTACCATGGATGCAATGAAGGCAGAGGGAAGAGAATTTGTTGGAATATTATTTGTCGGCCTGATGCTTACAGAGGATGGACCCAAGGTACTTGAATATAACGCACGTTTTGGGGATCCTGAGACTCAGGTGGTTCTTCCAAGGATGAAAAATGATTTGGTAGAGGTGTTTGAAGCTTGTATTGATGGTAAATTAGACCAAGTAGACTTGTCCTTTGAGGAAAATGCAGCAGTATGTGTTGTACTAGCATCTGATGGATATCCGGGGCCTTTTGAGAAGGGATTTGCCATAGAGGGATTGGATGCCTTTAAAAATAGTAAGGATTATTTTGTTTTTCACGCTGCTACTAAGAAAAAAGACGGACAGGTTCTAACGAATGGTGGAAGGGTACTTGGGGTTACGGCTATAGGCAGTGATCTAAGAAAAGCTAGAGCTAATGCCTATGAGGCTACCGACAAAATTTATTTTAAAAATAAATATAAGAGAAATGATATCGGAAAAGCTATTGAATAGTATTAATTTAGTAACCGCATATAGCATTCTATGACAAGAAATACAGTAAATGCCACAAAACTGCCATAGTTCTTTTTTATTATTAACCAGTAATATACGACAGTTTTTTAGACGGTTTGTCTTGTTTGAAAGGAGTGCCAGATGAGTAAGCGGTTTTACCATAGATTGATTATTTTAATACTATGTATAGCATTTATATGTCCCAATCAATATAGAAATTCAAGAGTAGTGGCAGCTACGAAAGGAACGGTAACTGCCACTACACTAAATGTAAGAGCTAAGCCATCTATAACTGCACAAAGAGTGCAGCTTCAGGATGGCACCTTTGTATATCTTAATAAGGATGAAGTTGTGACTATTTTAGACACAGAAGGGGATTGGTATTATGTTTCCCTACAGTTTAATGGTAAGACGATTAAGGGTTATGTACTTAGTGATTTTGTCAAGGTAAAGGAAGGCTCAATACCAACACCAACACCAACACCAACGCCTAAACCAACGCCTAAACCCACATCAACTCCCACACCAAAGCCGGGGAGCGAGTCGACCGTTACAGAGGGTGGATATAAGCATGTAGCTAATGTTACAGCCAGTTCATTAAATGTCAGAAGTAAGCCCACTACCAAAAGCTCATCAATTGCTTCCTTGGCTCGCAATAGCAAGGTTACTATTATAGGTGAGGCCTTAGAAAGTAAAACAAAATGGTATAAGATAAACTTTTCTAGTGAAGGTGCAAGCAAAACAGGATATGTATCTGGTTTTTTTGTAAAACTAAATCTTAAGAAAAGCATTAAAGCAGAAATAACAGCCTCTAAGGTTAATATACGTAAGTCTGCTGGAAGCAAATCAGTTTATCTAAAGAATAATAAAGGTAATATTATTTCATTAAAAAAGAACAAGGCGGTAAGCATTATAGATGAAGTGATTATAGGGGATATGAAATGGTACAAGTTATCATTTAAGATAGACAGTAAGTCATATACGGGATATGCGCCTGCATATCAGGTTGGGTTTAGGAAGGTGAGTACTGAGAATACAGCGACACCAACACCAACACCAACACCGACACCAACACCAACACCAACACCGACACCAACACCAACACCGACGCCAACACCAACACCGACACCAACGCCAACATCAACATCAACACCAAACCAATCATATCAAGATAATAAATCTGCTTATTATTATGATCCAAA
>CAZMYP010000092.1:0-8056 GCA_964570535.1 uncultured Herbinix sp. | reverse complement strand
TTATATAAAATATTGTACTACAATGAGTATAACACAGATTAATACAGCTTGCACATTAAGGAAATCTTATAATTATAAAGTTTTTATGAATCAGCTCATCTAATTTAAGTACGCCTTTAGTTCATCTACCTTGTCTGTTCTTTCCCATGTAAAATCCTTATCCTCACGTCCAAAATGCCCGTAGGATGCGGTTTTTTTGTATATAGGTCTTCTAAGATCTAACATCTTTATAATACCAGCTGGGCGAAGATCAAAATGCTTTCTAATAATTGCATCTATTTCTTGATCGGATATTTTTCCTGTCCCATATGTGTCTACCATTATGGATGTGGGCTCAGCCACTCCAATAGCATAAGACAACTGTATCTCACAGCGCTTTGCAAGCCCTGCTGCCACAATGTTTTTGGCTACATAACGAGCTGCATAAGCCGCTGAACGGTCAACCTTGGTGCAATCCTTTCCTGAGAAGGCTCCTCCCCCATGCTTAGCATAACCTCCGTAAGTATCCACAATAATCTTTCTTCCAGTTAGCCCACTATCTCCATGGGGTCCTCCTATAACAAATCTCCCAGTAGGGTTTATATAAAATTTTGTTCGTTCATCTACAAGTTCACTTGGTAATACCGGGTCAAGCACATGCTTTTTAATATCCTTCCTTAGTACCTCCATAGTTACCTTTTCATCATGCTGAGTAGATAAAACTATAGCATCTAAGTGGATGGGCTTACCATTTTCATCATACTCTACAGTAACCTGTGACTTACCATCTGGTCTAAGATAATCTAATGTATTATTTTTTCTAACCTCTGAAAGTCTATGGGTTAGCCTATGAGCCAAAGATATAGCATATGGCATAAACTCTGGGGTTTCATCTGTTGCATAGCCAAACATCATTCCCTGATCACCTGCTCCAGTTATAGACATATCTACGTCATCGGCCAAATTCTCTTTAACTTCATATGACTTGTCCACTCCAAGTGCAATATCTTGTGATTGTTCATTGATAGATACAATAACTCCACAGGTGTCTGCATCAAATCCATAACTCGACCTATCATATCCAATCTTACGGATAGTGTCTCTTACCACCTTCTGTATATCTACATAACTTTGTGTTGTGATCTCCCCCATAACAAGAACTAGACCCGTTGTTATTGCTGTCTCACAGGCTACCCTGCTCATAGGATCATCTTTTATTAATTCATCTAGTATTGCATCTGATATTTGGTCACAAATTTTATCTGGATGTCCCTCAGTTACTGATTCAGATGTAAATATTCTTTTTTTCATCGTTATCCTCCTTCTTGTCTAGAAAAAATACAGATTTATAACATAGAGTTTTACAAGCGAAACTCTCGTGCCGAACGCGTTCACGAAGTGATAAGTTCATTACGCGTGAGTGTGCATCCTTAGCGGAGCGTTTTTATATAATAGGAGATACTCCTATTATATAAAAATAAATCCGCAATAAGCGGACTTGATATCTTAAATCAAATCCTCTTATTGTTCGATTACTCGCTCAGGTTGGCACCTTCCATTTGTGGGGTTGCCGTGACATCATAGAGCCTTACCTCTCCGTCACTCTGAATAAGAGAAAATACAAATTATATTCTTCTGTATCATAATATACATTTTAAGGTGATTCGTCAAGTAATATTTGGTTCTTATAATAAAGACTTATAATAGTCTTCTCTACTATTACTTTTACAATTCTTATTAATTGATACTTTTTAGCTTAAGCACAGGCTGTTTTTTCAAAACGATTGACTTTTCGACCTATTTTTACTATACTGAAATTGACTTCTTAATGACTTGATTGTTAATTTTATTTATTAAGAAAGGAGAGCCGTTTTGTTTTTTGATGGCAAACAATCCTATGAATACTATTAAGGTTTTAATAACACAAGCTATGCCAGGTATGGTTGTGTCGGATGATGTATATACCAGCGATCTTCACTTGGTTATTTCCAAGGATACACCCCTTACGGATAAGATAATCACCCGGCTAAAATTTTACGCTATAACTGAGTTCTCCATATATTCCGGAGACACTTCTACTGATGACACGGAATATGTTGAGAGCACTTTTTATAGTGATATTAGAAAGAGCAATTCTTTTAAGCTCTTTAAAAATGCCTATAATAAAACTTCCAATAGTATAAAGGATTCCTTTGACGATTTTGTTGTTAAAAATATAGAACTTAATCCAGAGCGTTTATTATCTGATGTCAGCGAGATAATGTTACGCTGCAATACTAATATTGAATTGTTCCATATGCTTCATAGTATAAGAGAATATGATGATACCACCTATGTTCATAGCCTTAATGTGGCCTTGATTTGTAATATCTTGGGCAAGTGGCTAGGCTTAAAACCAGAGGAGATAGAGATTATTACTCTTGGTGGCTTACTCCATGATATAGGAAAGCTCTTAATTTCACCAAAGATATTGTTAAAGCCCGCAAAGCTTACAGATGAAGAATTCTCCATTGTCAAAACCCATACCCTTAAGGGCTATAATATTCTAAAAGACAAAAACCTTAACCAGAGAGTTAAAAATGTAGCACTTATGCATCATGAGCGCTGTGACGGCAGTGGTTATCCCAATGGGTTTTTAAGCCATGAAATTGACCCTTATGCCAAGCTGGTTGCCATAGCTGATGTATATGATGCCATGACCTGCGCAAGAGTATATAGAGGACCCTTATGTCCCTTTGAAGTTATCAGCCTATTTGAAACAGAAGGCTATTTAAAGTATGATACTAGATATATCCTAACTTTCTTAGAGGGAATCGTGCAGACATACATTAATAACAGTGTGCGTCTTAACAATCAGATGGAGGGCGAGATAATCCTGATAAACAAGATTGAGCTTTCAAGACCTACCATAATGGTAGGGGACACCTTTATCGACTTAACCAAGCACCGCAATCTATATATTGAAGCTCTTATTTAGTAATAAACATCCTAAACGAACTTTCTTATTATATATATAAGGGGCTATACCATTATTGGTATAGCCCCTCTTTTATGTATATATAATATATATAATTAACCAACCTTTAATTTGAACTTTTTAATTGCCTTGTAATCATTTGAGTCTGTCTTAGCAATATCGGCTCCCAGTTTCTGTATCTTTCTTTCAAAATCCTCATAGCCACGTTCAATATATTCTACATTCTCAACTATAGTATAGCCTTCTGCCATAAGTCCGGCCAGGACAAGGGCTGCGCCACCACGCAAGTCAGAAGCACTGACAATTGCTCCAGTTAACCTCTCAACTCCAGTAATAACTGCTGTGTTGCTTTCTACAACCTTAATGGATGCTCCCATTTTTGTCAATTCATCAGCAAACTTAAATCTATTCTCAAAAATACTCTCTGTAACAATACTAGTTCCAGTTGATAAGGATAACATGGTTGTCATTAGAGGTTGCATATCTGTTAGAAAGCCTGGATAAGCTAATGTCTTTACATGAGCACTGCCAGGTCTGGCAGCTGCTGTTACTCTAACTGCATCATCATATTCCTCTACCTTTACGCCAACCTCTAAAAGCTTAGCTGTGAATGCCTCTAGATGTTTAGGAATTACATTCTTAATAAGCACATCTCCCATAGAAGCTGCTGCTGCAAACATAAAAGTTCCCGCCTCAATTTGATCGGGAATAATAGAGTACTCAGTTCCATGAAGCTTAGATACACCCTTAATACGGATTACATCTGTTCCTGCACCCTTGATATTGGCTCCCATACTGTTTAAGAAGTTTGCCACATCAACCACATGGGGTTCCTTTGCTGCATTTTCAATTACTGTCTGTCCCTCTGCCATACTAGCAGCAAGCATAACATTAATAGTTGCTCCTACGCTAGATTCATCAAAATAAATTGATGCGCCTACTAGCTTGTCAGCCTTAGCACATATAAGTCCATGCTCAATCTTTAATTCTGAACCTAGAGCATCAAAGCCTTTGATATGTCTATCAATGGGTCTACTTCCAATATTACAACCACCGGGTAATGCTATTTCTGCCCTTTTGTATTTACCAAGTAAAGCTCCTACAAGATAATAGGAACCCCTGATTTTTCTGACAGCATCAGAATCTGCTTTCACTGAACTAATCTTTGAAGCGTTTATCTTTATAGTATGTTTATTAATTCTATCAACCCTTGCACCAAGTTCTTCTATTGCCTTTAATAACAAATCTATATCACTGATATCAGGAACGTTCTCTATTTTAACTGTTTCATCCGTCATAATTGCAGCTGCAATTATGCCAAGAGCCGCATTTTTATATCCACTAATTGTAACCTCTCCTATAAGTGGTTTTCCACCCTTTATAATATATTGCTCCATTGCACACCTCGTATTTCATCAATTTATTTTAAATCCGTCGACCATCATGCTTTTGCTTCTATTTTTATCCGTTATTTTTATTATACCACAATGTGGGTTATTGTAAATTGTTTTTTGGAAATTGTGGCTTTTAAGGCTTTTCCTCCAGCACACCACCACTGTTTGCCCTTTTCTTCAGCCTTTCAATGATTTCTTCCTTATCAACTTCTCCAGAATAATATGCTTTTAATACCTTGGCCTTTTCTACATAGCTTCCTTCACCAAACCACAATATTATATCTGAGCACTCCTGTATACATTCTTTTTCCATTCCAGCCTTGTAATAAAGCTTTGCCAGCTCATAAGCCCATTTTTCCGTATATGTATGATGCTTTAGCCTTTTTAATGATTCTATCAAGACATCATAGGGTTCTTTTTTAATCTTGTCAATCTTATAACGAAATATAAATATATTAAAATCACCCTGTGCAGCTTGCTCATATTCTTTTAATAAGCCTTCTGCCTCTGTGTGGGTTTTTCTACCTATTGACACTGTTAGCATTTGAAATAGGACTCTTCTGGTTTTGGATTTCTTATATATACGATTAAGTATCTCCATGGCTTCATCAAATCTTTTATTAAGGGAATAAACTTCTGCATAAAGACTTAAATCTCCTGGATTTTTAATCTTTTTTAAATCCATGGTGTCCAAGATTTTCTGAGCTGTAGTGCTGTCTCCTTCTTGCATCCTTTTCCTAATTTCTTCTGTTTTAATAATTCTATCATAGCTTCTCATCACTTTTCCTCCTTACTGATGATTAGGCCTACTTCTGCTCTACTCTAAACTAACAGGAGCTTTTCAAAAGTTTTAATCAGGACTCTTTATAATATATTAATGTATCCTCCAGCTCCTTTGTTAGCTCTATATTCTCTTTCTTAAGCTTGCGATATCGTCCTTCTGTCTCCCTGATCTTCTTTAATTTGTTTCTGGTATATCTTCCATAGGCATCTTCAAATATTGGCTGTGCAATTAATTGATCCCTTATTTCCTTAGAAAAAGGGCAATAGGTTGCCATAAGCTCCCTGATAAGTTTGTTTAATTTTAAGGCTCCCCTAGATTCGTAGTTAACCCAGGCTTCATAATCAATAACAAATATCTCTCTTCTGTTATTTCTTCCTTTTTGTATCTGTAGCTTTATTTTATCCTTCCTATCCTCAGATAATTCCCTATTCTTTTTATAAAATTGTAAATAATCCGAGTATTCAGATGTTAAGGACTTAAGCTTTATATCATTCCAAGCAGTGCCCTCTATGGTTCTACACATTTCCCATCTAAATCTTCCGCATACCTTAACTATATTAGAAAACAAATTGGCTTCACAAAATATAGGAAATACAAAACGTCCTGGATTGCTCCTTTTCTTTCCTGTTATGTCCTGCCACATTATGGCATTGACACCTGCTGTAGGCATTAATATTATATCGGGATATACTCTCTTAATAATATATTCCTTCTCTATGTTCAGCTCTTTATTAATATAGAGCATCTCTTTGTCAAAGATAGAATAATCTATATCCAATAGTTTCTTAAATTCTTCCGTAATTATAGTCGGTGTAACATATGACTTGTCTGGATGGGTAAGCAGCATGTCCTTATGCAATACAGGTACAAAGGTGCTGATTTGACCATTTACTATCCTATTGTTATAGCAAAACATATTCTGTATCTCATAGTCAAGCTTTCGTTCCTTGTCTTTGCTATGCTGCTTTGCCTCTTCATTGGTTAGCCTGCCCTTTTTTAAATTTGAAAGGAGCATTTCATTATAATCCAAGTCAAATTCATTTTTAGAGGGTTCTTTTTTACCCTCATATATTAATGTTAGCCACTCTTTAATATTATAGACCGGTATGTCGTAGGCAATTTTCTCCTCATTTAAAAAATACAAGGACAAAAGTTGCTCGTTATCAAGAAGTCTTTCATCTGCATATCCGTATTTTAGGTACATATCTATTATTCTTGGTACCTTTTTATCCTTATGGGCCTTTAAAAAGACCGCCTTGTATAATATGTAATGCTCTTCTGTAAGACGCTTTCTAATCTTCCTGGCGTTGTCTTCGGTTGAAAATCTATCCTTCAGGTTCACAAAATCCAACATTATTACTTGCATTTGCTGAACATTATCCTTGTCAATTCCGGAATATTTAAGAATTTGCTCATAAGAATTGGCCAGCTCACTAATAACTCTATCTGCATCCTTCACTGAATATTTTAAATATGCCTGGGGACTGATTTCCTTATCCTTTACTCCAGTAATAAGCAAATGATAAACCTCCTCCATCTGCTTGCGATTTATATTCATTTTCCTTCCAAGCCTTTTGTCAAATAACTCTCCGGTATTATAGATTTCCCCTATAATACTATCCATGTTATCCATAAGCTCGCTGGTATTCCCATCTGCATTGGCAATTTCCATTGCATAGGCAGCAATTAAACCAAAAAGACAGGTATCATTTTCCTCTATTAAGCATTCTGACATAAATATAAGCTTATGGGCATAATCCTTTAAAATATCATTCAACTGATTAATAAGCTCTATCTGATCTTCTAATTGATATATAGTCATAGTATTACTAAAAGAATAGAAAGACTTCATCATATCAATGGGGGCCTTTGCACTCTCTCTATAATAGTTAATCTTATTAATATCAAGCTCGATATTTCTATCAAATACGGTTAATTCTTCAACCCATTCTGGTCTTCTAGCGGTATATCCCCTCCTGGAGGCAGATTCGTAATAAAGCCTATATCCATCAATTAGAAATTCATATAAGCTATTTCCATGCTTTATTATATCTTGATAAATACTATTAAGCTTGTCAATAGCTTTGCTCATAGACATAATCATAAATCCATTATAATCTTTATTAATGGATAGAATATTCTCCAAATCGTCCATATGCTCTATAGCAAAGGTATAGACAATCAAATCCTCTAATGCAGTATATGTACTCTGGTATTTGCCCTTCTTAATATCGCTAACGGCCACAAAAGACCCTGAACTCATCTTATATTTTGCACCCTCATGATATATTAGAACTTCTCCTTTTATTACAAGTGCAATGCTAGATATAGGTTCCCCCTCAATATAGATATTTGTTCCTCTTGGATATTGATTCACTGCATTCAAATTTGTTTTTTGTCTCAACTGAATCTCTCCAATTCCTTTTATTTGATCTATAAATAATTATATACTAAAAAAGTACTTATCAAAAGCCCATTTTCATTTTATTCGACATTAATAGTAGTAATTACTCATTGAACAGTTACTTTCAAGCGAATAAATAGTTTTTACTCCAAATTTACTATCCTTCAAGTCAAAAAATAAGATGGTTACCCATGGCAGCCATCCCTTTTTATATATATTTATTCCGTGCATTCTGCTTTGAATGCTTACCATAAGCGTTACATTTACAGTTAACTCAGTCCAGGCTACCTTGCGGCACACAGAAGCTTTCGCTTAGTGCTGCTTCATTCCTGACCTGACACGGTTCACAAATTTCTGTTGCGTAAGACCCAGACGTCAACATCACTTATAAAGGGCAGCCTCACAGTAAGACACCCTAGGCAGAATATCACCCCTGCTATAGCGGGTTGCAGGTACAGGGCACCGCTATCTCCCCGGCTGCACGGAAACTTTATGGCAAATTATTTTTCGGCTTTCAA
>CAZMYP010000091.1:0-8205 GCA_964570535.1 uncultured Herbinix sp. | reverse complement strand
TTTTGGAAAATGATCATATAAAATTTACTTTAGATCCAAGTACAACTTATTTTGATGTTTTAGACAAATCAAATGCTTATACATGGAATTCAAATCCAGTAGGTGCAGCTGATGATCCCTTTGCTGATGCTGAAAGCAAAAAATATCTTCAATCAACATTAATAATTGAATATAGCAGCGACACTGGTATGAAATCCTTATATAATAATTTTGAATATAGTATATTGAAGGGCATATATGAAATTGAGGATGGAAAAGATTACATAAAGGTCAATTATACAATTGGAGATGTTGAGAAAACATTTAATATTCCTACTGCACTTCCTGCTTCAAGAATGACAATATTCTTAGATAAGATGGACAAAAAGCAAAAAAGGCAGGTTAATGATTACTATCGCAAAATCGATATTAATAAATTGCGGGCAACTGATAATAAGGATGAGCTTCTAAAGAAATATCCCGACCTCGCAACTGAATTTGTATATGAGCTTAGAGAAGGTGCTCAAGATTATTTGAAAAAGAAAATTGAAGATATATTTATGGAGATTGGATATACTTCAAAGGATCTTGAGGAAGACAATGCCAGATATGCACTTGATAAGGCTAAAGAAAAACCCTATTTTAATGTTTCGGTTATTTATCGCTTAGAGGGTGAGGATCTTGTAGTTGAGGTTCCTTTTGAAGATATGAATTGGCGAAATAATTACCCGCTTACTAAGGTCAAGGTCTTACCATACCTTGGTGCAGGAAGCGTAGAAGATGATGGGTATATTTTAGTACCTGATGGTAATGGAAGTATTATTAATTTTAATAATGGTAAAACCAAACAGAATCCTTATTATACTGAATTATATGGCTGGGACAATGGCCTTAAAAGGGATGCATCAATTGATGAAAGCAGAACTGCCTTCCCTGTTTTCGGAATATCAAAGAATGACAGTTCATTATTATGTATCCTAGAGGACAATAAGGCAGTAGCCTCCATAGAAGCAGATATTAGTGGTAGAACTCATAGCTATAATTTTGTAAATGCTTCTTATATTACCTTGCATTCTGCATCAGTTCAGGTTTCAGCAAAAACTGACAAATCTGTTATGGTTTATGAAGCTAAAAAACCAGAGGGAGTATTGAAACAACGGTATAGATTTTTAGATACAGATACTTATTCTGGTATGGCTAGTGCATACAGAGATTATCTAATGAATCAAAATGCAGAACTAGTTAAAACAGAGGACACAGGTGCACCAATTAATATTACATTGATGGGGGCAGTTGATCAGGTTAAGCAGCGATTTGGAATACCAGCATCTATACCCACTCCTCTTACAACCTATGAAGACGCCTATGAGATTATTTCTGAATTAAAGGATATGGGATATCAGAATCTTTCTGTAAGATATAGTGCTTGGATGAATAATGGAATTAAGCAAAAGATTCCAAAGAAGATTAAAATAGTTGACGAGCTAGGCAATAAAAAGAAATTAAGAAAACTACTTAATCATAGTAATGAGATTGGTATACCCATATATTTAGATGGTGCTGTAATGCATGCTTACGATAGTAATATATTCGATGGCTTTCTGGTTAATAGAGATAGTGCGAGGTATACCAGCAGAGAGGTTATAAAGTTATATAGCTTTTCTCCAATATATTATGGTATTGAGGATTGGAAGGACTACTTTTATCTCTTAAGACCACAATTAACAGTAAAGTATATGCAGAATCTAGCTAACTTTGCCGATAAATATTCGGCTGAGGGAATAGGTTTTCAGGATATAGGTTATTTATTAGCTGCTGATTATTATCAAAAAAATCTTGTTACCAGAAGTGAAGTTCTTAAAATGCAGCAAAACAAGTTACAAAGCATAGCTTCTTCTGGATTAGGGATCGTAGTTAATTATGGTAATGATTATGTGCTTCCTTATGTGGACTTTATATTGGGTATGGACCTTAAGGGTAAGGGACATCAAATAATTGATTACTCTGTGCCGTTCTATTCCATGGCAATACATGGTTTGGTAGATTATGCAGGCAACCCCATTAATTTATCTGGAAATTATAAAGAAGAGATATTAAGGAGTGCTGAAGCAGGTGCGGGTTTATCGTTTCTCTTTACGAAAAAGCCAACGTCATATCTACAAAATTCTAACTATACATATTTTTTTGGCACAGATTATGAGCTATGGAAGAATCAGGCCTATAGCATTTATAGTAGATACGAAAAAGAACTAGGGCATATTTTTAATCAATATTTAATCCACCATGAAATGATAGCCAAGGATGTTTTTGTTTCAACTTATGAAGATGGAACAAAAGTCTATGTGAATTATAACGAGACTGATTTTATTACTGGAGATTTAAATATTCCTGCCAATGATTATTTAGTGGAAAGGAGGTAAAAATGGCTAAGAATAAGCAAAAGAACTTGCAAAAAAGAAGAGCAATAACTGGTTATTTATATATACTTCCATTTATAATTGGATTTATCTCATTTATGATAGTTCCACTCTTTGAATCATTGCGGATGAGTTTTAGTAATGTTGAAATATCTACTAGTAATAAAGGCTTTATATTAGAGAATATAGGGTTTAATAATTTCATAAAGGCATTTACAGCGGATCCAGAATATAATAGAATGTTAACAGAAGAGCTGTCTCGAATGGCTATTAACGTTCCAGCGGTGTTGATAATAAGCTTTATGATGGCCTTAGTGCTAAACCAGAAATTTAAAGCAAGAGGATTTGTGCGAGCCATATTTTTCCTTCCTGTAATACTTTCATCAGGAGTCTTGGTAGGACTTGAGTATAATAATTCCATGCTAGAAGGTATGAAGAGTTATATACAAGAGAATTCTAATGTAGTTGATATAACTGCTACTTTACAGGAAATCCTGTCTAATAGTGGATTTGGAAATAGGTTTTTAAATACAGTTTATGATATATTAAATTCAGTATATGAAGTAGTATTATCCTCAGGTATTCAAATAATTATATTCCTTTCAGGACTTCAGACTATATCAAAAAGTATGTATGAAGCAGCTAAAATTGAAGGTTGTTCAGCATGGGAAAGCTTCTGGAAGATTACATTGCCCATGGTGAGTCCAGTAATTATTGTTAATGTAGTATACACGATTATTGATTTTTTCATGAGAACAGATAGCGAGATTATGGAAAAGATACGTATAAACATGATAAGATTGGATTATGGATTTAGTTCAGCTATGGCATGGGTGTACTTCCTAGCTGTAATTCTAATTATTGCTGTATTCACTGCAATTACTTCAAGGTGGGTGTATTATTATGAATAGAAAAATACAAGATAAGTGGAAGAAGGCAATTTATAGAAACAAGAAATCAGGTGGGTATTTATTAAAAAAGACCATTACTAGGAAGATTTATGTTCTTATTCGAGCTGCATTGTTATTTGGCTTATGTTTTTTAATATTACAGCCACTTTTTAATAAGATATCGATGAGCTTTATGCTAGAAAAAGACTTGTATGATCCAACTATTATTGTAGTACCTAGAAACTTTACGACTAATAATTATAAATTAGTTAACAGCCTTATTGATTACTGGAAATCCTTATATAATTCTCTGTGGATTTCAGTATTGATAAGTATATTACAGGTTGCCTCAGCTACATTAGTTGGCTATGGTTTTGCAAGATTTAATTTTCCCTTTAAGAAATTTTGGTTTGCTTGCGTTTTACTTGTAATTATAGTTCCACCTCAGACCATTATGTCGTCTTTATATTTGAATTTTAGATTTTTTGATGTATTTGGCATAGCAAATTTATTTACAGGTAAAACAATTAATCTATTGAAATCTCCTTTGCCATATATATTAATGAGCATAACGACCATGGGATTAAAAAATGGCTTGTATATTTTCCTTATTAGACAATATTTTAGGGGTGTACCTAAGGAGTTAGAAGAAGCTGCTTATGTTGATGGTTGTGGAAACTTTTCTACATTTATAAAGATTATGCTACCTGATGCAAAACCCATTTTAACATCTTGTTTTCTTTTTGCATTTGTATGGCAGTGGACAGATTCGTTTTATTCAAATATGTTTTTAGGAAACATATCATTGCTTTCTAAAAAGCTTACAGCTATTAGTCAATTGCTATCAGATCATCTATCAACCTCTGGTATAGCAAGTAGGCCATCAGTTGCTTATGGTCAAATGATGATATCAACAGGTATGATTATGGCGATAATACCCTTGCTATTAATATACATAGTAGCACAGAAGGCCTTTGTAGAGAGCTTAAGCCAGACAGGTATTAAAATGTAACGTATAGAAAGTGTTTACACTTTACTATAAATAAAATTTTATTAGGAGGAAAGGATATGAAAAAGAAATTAATGTCTTTACTACTGATTTCTGTACTTATGTTAAGCTTTACTCTTCTCGCAGCATGTGGGAAAAAAGAAGATGATGTTAAAGATCCAGTAGTAGTAGATCCAGTAGAAGAAGAGCCAGTAGTAGTAGATCCAGTAGAAGAAGAGCCAGTAGTAGTGGATCCAGTTGAAGAAGAGCCAGAAATGGATCTTGGGGGTATGGAGATTGTAATTGGAGACTGGTGGTCACCACAAGAAGCTCCCGAACCTTCAAATGCTTATCAAGAAGCAACACAGGAATATCGTGAAATGATACAAGAAAAATATAACTTCACAATGAAGCAAGTAGCTGTAGCTGAGTGGGGTGGCATGCAGGAGTTATTCACTACATCTACTGTAGCTGAGGATCCCGCAGCTGACATATTTTTACTAGCCCCCGGCTGGGCAACAGCACCTATAGCTAATGGTCTAGTATATGATTTAGCAACTTTAGATAGCTTAGATTTTTCAGAGAGTAAATGGATTAGCAATGTTAAAGAGGCTACTTCAGAAGGTGGTTCAATATATGGTATGAATGCTGGAACTCCTGAGCCTAGGCTTGGTGTGTTCTGGAACAAGAGATTATTCCAGGAAGCAAACCTAGATCCTGATCTTCCTTATGATTTACAGGCAAGTGGAGATTGGACATGGGAAGAGTTTGAAAAAATCTGTGAAAAACTAACACAGGATACCAATAATGATGGTGAAACAGACAAATATGCTATGGTAAGCTTTTCTAATGACTTATTTAGAGGTGTTTTAACTTCTAATGATGCTAGACATATTGGTAAAGACGCCAGTGGCAAATACTATAATGGAAGTACTGAACCTAACTTCTTAGAAGCAATTCAATGGGCTATTAGCTTAATTGAAAAAGGCTATGAGATGCCTGCACCTGAAGGTGCTGAATGGGATTGGTTTGGTCCTGCATTTAATGATGGTAAGGTTGCAATGAGAGTTGCAGAGGAATATGTTTCTTCTCAACAGCTAGCATCTATGGAAGATGATTTTGGATTTGTTCTATTTCCAAAGGGCCCTAAGAGTGGAGATAAATACAGTGCATATTTTTCCGATAATGTAGCTGTAATTCCATCAACCTACGATAAAGAAACAGCAGAGAAAATTGCATTTGCTTATAATTTGTGGACAGAGCCTACACCAGGTTATGAAGATGACGATACTTGGAAGGATTTCTATTACACAAGATTCCGTGATGAAAGAGCCGTTGATGAAACATTAACCATTATGCTTAACGATGCTGTAGAGAATAATGATTATTTTGCATATATAAGCGGTCTTGATGTTGGAGCAACTTTCACATGGGACGTATATGCTTTAGCAGCTACACCTGCTGAAAAGATTGAAGAAATGACTAGTGCATGGCAAGCTCTTATTGATGATGCAAACAAATAAATCAGTCTAAATTATATGGGGAGGGGAGGCAACAAACCTCTCCCTTTTTTAATATAATAGGAGAGTGCATCCTATTATATTAAAAATGCATCCGCAAGGATGCACACTCACGCGTTTTGTATTTAGCCAGCAAGCTGGCCGCGCTCGGCGCGAGAGTTTCGCAAGCGAAACCCTTTCTTGTAATAGGAGAGTGCATCCTATTATATTAAAGTAATTAATTAGATATCTTTAGCTTAAGGAGATATTATAAAATGATAAAAAGGCAATTATTACTTTCCCTTATTTTGATTTTTTTGGCAGGATTTTCTTTGGGGTGTAGTAAAGAGGAAGAAAATCGTGATAATGTGAAAATAAACAATAAAAATAATAATGAAAATAATGATGATAAAGACAAAGATAAAGACAAGGATATAGATAAAGATATAGACAAAGATAAAGATAAAGACATAGACAAGGATATAGATAAAGATATAGACAAAGATAAAGATAAAGATATAGATAAAGATATAGACAAAGATATAGACAAAGATAAGGATCAGGCAATAAAAGATGAGAATTTGCTGCCAGCAATTCACTATGGTGAGGTGCAGCTTGGTAGTGAGGATATATTAGTTGAGGGACTAGAAACAGGCAAAACAGACTTTACGGGGAGAGGTAATGCTGTTACTGAGATTACTAGGGATTATGCTTATTCAGGAGAGAGTTCCCTATTAACAAGAGGGAGGGACTTCCACTGGAATGGACCTATTATAGATGCTTCAGATATGGTAAGACCAGGTGAAACCTATACTGTGAATGCTTATATATTTTATGATAAGGGACCTGAAAGTGTACAAATTGACTGTATGATTGAGAATAATGGCAGTCAATATTATAACGTAGGGTCTACTATGGCAAAGAAGGACAACTGGATTCTACTTAGTGGCAGGATTACTATTCCAGAGGATATGAATACTCTTAGCTTTTATTTTGAAAATAAATATGATGCTCCAAGTGAGGATGTTAATGATTTCTATATCGATGATATTATTATTGCTAAAGAAAACACCAAGGCAGTAAGTGGAGATATTCCTTCGATTAAAGAGGTATATAAGGATTATTTCACTATTGGAGTAGCAGCTACCATACCAGAGGCTCAGGCAAGCCGCCAGGGCTTAATCAAGGAGCAATTTAACAGCTTTACTACTGGAAATGAACTTAAGCCTGATAGCCTATTAGATTATAATAAGTCCATATCAGATCCAATATATAATGATAATCCACAGGTTACATTTAGGAATGCAGAATTTCTGCTTAATTTTGCAGAGGAAGCAGGGATTCCTATGAGAGGACACACCTTGGTATGGCATTCACAAACACCTAGATGGTTTTTTGCTGAAGGCTATTCTAAGGACGAGGCAGCTCCTCTTGTAAGCAAAGAATTAATGTTAAAACGAATGGAGAATTACATAAAAAATGTTTTGGATTATACTCAGACAAATTATCCAGGATTGATATATGCATGGGATGTAGTTAATGAGGCTGTTGAGGTTTCACATGGCATGCCTGGCGGATACCGGTCTAAGGATAGCTATTGGTATCAAATAATAGGTGAGGAATTTATAGAAAAGGCTTTTGAGTATACAAGGAAGTATGCTGATCCTGAAGTTAAACTTTTCTATAATGACTATAATACTGAGCAAGGTGTCAAAATGATTTCAATTATAGATATTGTTAGTAATCTAAAAGAAAAAGGATTAATTGACGGAATTGGCCTCCAATGTCATATAGGAAACAGCTCTCCATCTATAACTGAAATGGAACAATCAATAAGAAGATATGGAGAACTAGAATTAGAAATACATATTACTGAATTAGATATGGATTTGACCGATAATTCTGAAGAAGAGATTATGAAGCAAGCTTCTAGGTATAAGCGTTTATTCTTAATATTAAAGAATATTAAGGATAAGGAGCTGGCCAATATTACCAATGTAACCTTTTGGGGATTATCAGATGATATATCATGGTTGAATAAGCCAGGACTACCAAATTATCCATTGCTATTTGACAAGCATTTAGTTCAAAAACCAGCATTTTGGGGAGCTATAATGCACCCAGATATCCCCTTATATTAGTTTAAAGAGAAAGTGTTAGGGAGAATGTTAGAATTAATGTAACTATTCAGAACCCCGAGAATCACGAAGTGGATTCGAGTGATTCAGCGCCAAAATGGATGTATTTTATCCGTTTTGTGTGCATTGGCATTATTAGATGCCCTGTAACTGTGAAGGTACTGAACAGTTAAGAATTAATTGTATTGACAATTTTAATTTGGTCGGTTAAGATATTACATAATTAATAAGATAAAAGCTATGAAGGTGAATAAGTAGTATATTTCTTCCCATCAGAGAGGGTGTGTCATCGGC
>CAZMYP010000090.1:0-8328 GCA_964570535.1 uncultured Herbinix sp. | reverse complement strand
ACACTTTCATTTTGGTGCTGAAGCACTCGAATACACTTCGTGATTCTCGGGGTTCTGAATAGTTACGAATAAACTACAAATAAATTATAATTTATTGAACATAGGTATAAGCATTATTATCATAGGGGTTTAATGTAACACCCTTTATTTCAAATAATTCACTTAAGGTTACGAATTGATAACCTTGTTCTAAAAGAGTTGGAATTATTATATCAAGTGCTTCTGGTGTAGGGTGTGGCGATGGCTGTACATCGTGCATTAAAAGAATAGCTCCATCTCTTGCTCCGTTAATTATTGCATCCGCCCGTTGCTGCGCAGTAGATGATTGATCCCAATCATTGCAGGTAACACCCCCTACAAATGTCAAATCAATTACATTAAACATTGTATTGCTTGTGGCAAGATTGGGTGCCCTAAAAAAAATTGGTGTTGTTCCTGAATACCTCTTAATTGCAGTACTAGTATCATTAACAGATTGTCTGATTTCTGCATCTGACATATTATTCATGCTAGAATAACTCCAAGAATGGTTTCCAATTTCAGAACCCGAATTAATAATTCTATCAACTATAGAGCTTGTAGAATCATTTAGCTTTTGCCCTATTACCATAAATGTTGCCGGAATATCATATTTCTCAAGCTTATTCAAAACTAAGGGTGTAAGAGTTGTATCAGGCCCATCATCAAAAGTTAATGCAACTACCTTGTCGTAGCTAGGTGGTGTTGTAGGCGTAGGTGTAGGTTGATCATTATTTAATATTATTCCTTTTAATTTTGAAAAATCGAGAGAATCAACACGACCATCCGAATTAATATCAGCTGCCTCTTTATCTAGGGAAGTCTCATTATTTAATATATAAGATTTTAATAATGAAAAATCAAGAGAATCAACTACTCTGTCCCCATTAACATCACCTATTTTATTCTCATATGTAGATTGTGAAAATTTAAACGAATCAATATTTACAGGTCCTGAAAATACTAATATAATATCCTGTTTGCCTGTAACATTAGAAACTGTAGCTGATTTATTCTCATAGGTATCCCAACCACCTGTAGAGGCATCAGATAAAGTTCCTAAAAGTGCTCCACTCTCATTTCCTAATCTTACCTGGATATTCGTATTTTGTTCAGAGGCAACTACTGCGCTAAATAAAGTACCTCCTCCACTTCCAAAATCAATATCCTTATAGGTTAAGGTATTACCACTTTCAATGTACCCTATTCCTTCTCCAGCGTTACCTGTACCAATAGTCTCAATGGTAGATGAAGATTTTGTATTATATTCTTCTGCTTCAATTACATCGTAAGCACTTCTTATACCATAATCTCTATCATCGTCATCGTCATCATCATCATCATTACCTTGACCATTAATATCAATTGACATAGTGTGCACATTTGCCTTTCCACTACTTTGGTATCCCTCAACAGTAAAAGCCACTTCGAACATCTTACCCATCTTCATTCCTCTACTCTCCCAAGCTTTAAAATGATCGCTGACAGATATGGTTCCACTTGTACGTTTAGATGTACGGACACTCCAATATTGCTGGAAGGTTGCAGTACCTTTGATAGAAGGCTGGTTGGTACGGGTCGTCTCATATATATCATAGGTACCCCCGTCAACTGAAATAGTCCCCTTTGATGATGCCCCCGGTGGACGCCAGCTACCCCAGCTTTCAACTATGTAATACTCTACAAGTGGATCAACTGTCCACCCATAAATACACAAATAGGAGTTACCATTTGGCTGATAGTCACAGCCAAATTTAACAGATATGTCTCCAATTTGCCCATGTGTCTGAGTCTCGTTGTACTTCTTGCCTTTTCTAAATAATGCATTTCCGATATTATTCCACTCGCAGCTGAATGTACCACCATCATTTAGAGTCATGCTTGTGTTCCCTGAATCCTTCCACAATTCATAGTCATAGCCGCCATGGTTGCCAGTATCATTTGAAGTAATCGTTGTTGCCGCCTGTACGTTAGTATTAAACAATGTCGTAAAAATGGACAAACACAGAACCATTGCAAAAGCTAACTTGTTTCTTTGTTTCATTTGGTTTCCTCCTTCATTTTATTGTAATATAAATTAAGTTACTTATAAATTTCTTATAATCCAGACACGTTTACTATTTATTCTTACATTAACATATAATGTAAATATAAGTCAAGCCATTTAATGTAAATATGCAAAAAATTCCAATATGCTGCTGAATACTATAAAATATTTATGATTTTATAGTATGAATAAGCTTTTTATTAATTGTGTAACATAGATAATATTATATATAGGTAGCCACGTTTCACATCTCTGAGACAGGAATGGAGTTCATCTATGAATACTGTAAAAAGGCTGACAGAGGCATATAAAAAGGCATCTGTAGAGTGTTTCGATAAAGATTCAAAATATATAATCTTTAGTGACGTACATCGTGGTGATGATAGTGTATCCGATGAGTTTACTCGCAATCAGGCTGTTTTTCTTCATATACTTAATTTTTATTACAATAAGGAGTTTGTATATATAGAGGCCGGAGATGGAGATGAATTATGGGAACATAAGAATTTTAAGCATATTCGAGTTGCTCATAAGGATATATTTATTGCACTAAAGAAGTTCTTTGATGCAGGAAGATTAAGAATACTTTATGGTAACCACAATATATTTTTGAAGAGCAAAAAATATGTTCGTAAGAACTATTATCAATTCTATGATGAGTATAATCAAAAAAGGGTAGACCTATTTCATGGAATAGAACCCATTGAAGCTCTTGTATTAAAACATAAGGTAACCGAACAAGAAATCCTTATAGTTCATGGCCACCAGGGAGATTTGATAAATGATCAATTCTGGCAAATCTCAATGATCCTTTTGCGGTATTTTTGGAGATTCCTTCATATTGTAGGTTTTCAGAATCCCTCCAGTCCTGCTAGAAATCTTTACAAAAGACATAAGGTCGAAAAAAATTATAAAAAATGGATTGAAAAATATAAAATTATGCTTATCTGTGGCCACACCCATCGAACTAAATTTCCAAAGAGAGATGAATTGCCTTACTTTAATACTGGTTGCTGCATCAATTCTAGAAGCATCCCGGGGATTGAGATTGTAAATGATGCTATTCTTATGGTTGATTGGAGAATTAAAGTTAACGAAGAAGGAATAATGCGCATAGACCGGACTGTCGTGCGAGGTCCAGAACCTATTGAAAGATATGATTGCAAAAACATTTTAGATTATGGAAGCTTAAAGACTAATTGCGTTGATGAAGATGATGAATAATCTTCATCAACACCCAATTTTTCTAAATATAATAGTACCAATAATAATTGAAATTATAAGAAATACCAAAGACACCTGATTTGAGATATGTGGTGCCAGGTACCTTTGTAATAGGTACCTGGCACCATATTAGGGACCATATTATTGCTTATACCTCTTCTTCCAGATTTATTTGATTAATCATAATACACCTTGTTAATATAACTCCAATATCCTGCCTCAAGTAAGAAAGTCAACCCAATTATATTAAATATCATACCCGTACTAAGCCCTGACTTCATAGCAATCCCAAGTATATATATAATAATACTACCCATTCTAATTAATCTTAATACCCAAATAATCCAGCCATATCTATACTCATTATGCAAGTTTCTACTCTGAATAACTGATCTCAAGGAAATAAAAAAGACTATAAAAAATATAATTCCTATTATCACACTTAAATAATCATTGGCATTCAAATTGACAAAAGAACTTAAATAACCCAACATTAGCAGCACTATTCCAATTGCAAAATTACCTGTGGTTGTTTTTTTTATAAAGCTCATACCTACTTTCCCTTCGAGTTTTTAATGTGGTTAGTCACTACTACCGTTACTATCTTCACCTAGTAAACTGCGATATAAACTTCCATGCATTCTCGCAAGTATGATGTCTGCACTCATGTCCCTGTCCACTGACACTTGCAAATGCAGTTCGACAAACACCATCTTCGCTATCAAAGAAATTAATGGTCAGGTAGCTTCCTCTGGACTCATCGTAAATCTTCTCGACACGATCACCAGGAAAGCCCCATATAGGATCATCCCAATTGTCCTTATTGTCATAGCTCAGGTCAAATCTAGTCTTGCACTTATTGACCTCTGCAGCATACTGTATCCTTTCAATACCAGATTCAGCCTGGAAAGGTAATTCAGGCAGATGTGAATCTTCGCCACCCGAATAGAACATCGGAACAGGAACAGTCATATTAAGTTTGTCACCGAGTGGCTGACCAAATGGATTATTCTTCACCGGGAAAAGTGCACTTGCTGGAGCAAGACCTGCGAAATAATAAGGATACTCCTGATACATATCCCATGTCTTGCCACTACCCATCGAAAAACCGGTTGCATAAATACGTTTCTCTTCTATATTGTAGCGCTTCTTAAGATTCTCAATTACTTCTACAACTTCTGTAGCTGTTACATTCTGATGATTCTCAATTGAAACATACAAGAAGCCATATTTGTGTGCGACTTCATACCATCCTGAAACAAATGTCAGAAACATCGAGGAATCGCCACCACCATGAAATCCCATAAGGAGTGGAACTGGCCCTTTATCAAATATATCATTATTGTAGTAGGCAAAATATCCAACTTTATGCTCTGCTGTATCCCTGAATGCACCCCTATTGTCAGGTGAAGTCTTTACAAGGATGCTACCAGCTTCCTCTATCATGTTCATTGATTCAAAATCTGGCTCAATCTCCATATTGCCACACCACATTTTAAATTTTCGGACAAAGGTTTTAAAATCAGCCCTGTAATCAGACTCCGATTTAATTAGTAGGTTCTTACAATCCTTAAATGCTTCATTTATTTCCACAGAATTCCCAACACTCAATATGGCAATATCCTTACGTTCCGGCTCAGGAATAACACTCAGTTTCTCCATGGAACACATAGCAGGAGTAATCTCTCCTGGACCCCAGAGATACTCACCATTTATTGTTTTCAACAAATTCTTGGCAACATAATCTGCCGACTCACCAAAACTATAAATATCCGCTCTAAATATCGCACCTCTTACAAAATAGCCCTTAAACTCCCGTGTAAAGAAATTATGTATTTCGGTAATTCCATCTGAATAGTGGGGATCCATTTTTACTTCAGCTATAACGGACGCATATAATTCCTCTGTTGCATTCTTCCACCCACCTTCATCAGTCGGATAAATAAAAAGAATGCTTGAATCCACTTCCGCCGCTATACTGCTAAGCCCACTATTCTTGGCAAAATCAATTGCCTCATCTCTGCTCTGCCTGCATTCTTCAAATACCAGCAGTAACGGAGCCCGAAAGCTATAATTATGCGTCTGTCCATCAATATCATTTGCAGGTAGGTAGGTCTTAATAAAGAATTTCTCGTACTCATGTTCCCAATATCCTCCTCCATCAGCCAAAGTACTGACAGATGGTCTTTCCATTATTGCCATAAAAACCCTCCCTAATAAATAAACATATCTGACTACACCTCTTGTATTTTATCATATTATCGTCGATATTTGCCCTCTTTTTCACTCGAAAAACTATTTATACAATGTTGTGTTAACATGAAATATACTGGATACTAGTAATTCCCAGTTCCCATAATTCTTTTTTCACGTAATGAAAGTGGATCGACGGATAATCTTTTTTAATCCGTGATACGTTATAACCCTGTGGAACAGTTACATCAATGCTATGAGGCACTCGGTCAGACATGCCCAATAAATATAAAGCCGTTCCATATGAAAAAATGGCTTTTTCACTTCTTATCTGTATTAGTTTATATTCTATCACCATACTATAAATCGACAAGTACCATCTGGTAAAAGTGGATAAACTCCAAGCACATCTGTGCCATCCTCTTTTTTGCCAACAAGATGACTTACAATTTTATTCAAATCAAGTTTAGTCCCTTTGGTGTACTCACAATCATCACAAAACATTTTTTCACCACGTTGTTTTGGACACAAGGCATCATTCCTTCTGTTATCACATTGCGGAAAATATCCGCCATTCTTTCCTCTTTTGGCATAAACATCTTCTCTACCCAAAACATAGCAAAATATCGTTTTGCTAAATCCTCAGTTATATATCTTCTAAGAATACGCTCTCCCTGATCAGGATCGTACTCATTATTATTCTCTATAGTTTCATCAAATGGATTAGGAGCATCGAATGCAATATCAGCCTTTTTTAACTGAGATTTCAAATCTTCATTTTCTTTTTGAAGAGTTCGCACTATTTTTCTAAGTGAGTCAAGGACTGAATGTTGGATGAGAAGCGCCGTATGTAAAAGAAACTGTCTTTAGGTCCAATTCTTCGACAAGAATATTTATATAAGCACTGTCTTTAATCCAAATACTCATTGTAGAAATATCATATTCACTGTAATCACCAACACATTCAATAGATAATAAAGTAAGCTACTGATTTTCTCACATCTTTTTACAAATACTCACTTTTCAGAGTGTCTATCACTTCGAAAGGAAATGTTTCAGCACAACCGTCTGGTATTTCTTCCAACTGGGCAATCATCTCTTTAACAAGTTCAATTGCTTCATTACTATGCTTTATATCTAGTAGCATATGTCTTGCATACCATATTTGATCATAGATTTCAACCTACGAGATAAGTGCTTCAACATCCATTTGAAAATCGGATTCATTTTTTTCGTTTGCCTCACCATAACGAGCAATCGTCATCTGTAATCTCCTAAGAACCGCTTTTCTGTTAATATCTAGCGGAATATATACCCGAACATTACCTTCTTGTGGTTCCAGTTCCCTCGTGTCTGGTAAAACCTCCATAATTGAACTATCTATCAGCTGTGGTTCATTGATATATAATGGTGCTTTATCTTTTGGAATCGGGTAAGTATCCAATCTATGATATTCCATCTTTGTTATCTCCCTGATCTGTTATTTCAAATAAACCTTCTGGTACCATCAGTTCCCACTCACTATTATAATAGCTATTCTCTTTTGCTTCACTTACAAGGTACCTTTTGCTTTTTCCTATTTTGCTTTTGCAATACTCTAAAAACTCCTTTGAAAGTTGCATTTCTTTACGATAGTGATCCAAAAGAAATCCTGCCTTTTGATAAAGTCCTTTGGTATTATATATATCTAGATACCGTTTTAACTTCTTCTCATCCAAGTAATGTACACCTTCCAAACAGTTTATTAGTTCTTCAAATCCACCTATTTTATTTAAATCTCTGATACTATCTATGACTGTCCTTTCTAAATCTGTGATTCTTATATCTGTAGTATTCTTCGCATCCACAACGCCTTCTTTCATTCTTGAAGCAACAAATTTATAAGTCACATGATCATAATCGAAATGATTGAACTTTGTTTCTGAAGAAACATATACTTCATAGAATACTTGATTTGCAAAGCCATAATATTCAAAAGCACTATGATGAGAGATGTAAGCCGTATTAGTTATGGCACAAGCTATTTGATAACGAGTCGCTACGATTAGCCCTGTAGCAGGGTTAACTACAGAGTATATATTCTTCCGTATTTTTTTGACCAGCCCCTTTTTTATTAAACGTCCCAGCTGCGAATAAGCAGTTTTCTCATTATCTGTAAACTTTTTTACGTCATCGATTGAAAAAACCGGATACTTTGCCAGTTCAGTATATACATCCATTTATTTCACCTCTTTTTACTTAAAGCACGATTTTCTTTGTATTTAGAGAAACGGAGCGTTAGGGTGGCCAAACCTAGGGCTTAACATTCCATCTCTAAAATTATTATAAACATTGTATTAACATCTTATTCAATGATTTTTAATTTTAGCATGTTATTCTTTATTTGTAAAGAAAATCATTCTAAATATAAAAAAACAAAGTGCCAAATTGGGGTCAATATATTTAAAATCCTTACATTTGGTAAAAAGACCCACCAAGTGACTCGATTATAGTAATCAGGCTACTCTGTGGGTTAGAACTATTGATAGCAATTCTTATTTCCTTAATTACTTCACCAAAGATTGTTATAATGCAAATCGATTCAAATTTCCATATCGATTTAAGAGGTTTTACGAGGTTATCAAACCAATATCAAAGAGGCTCTAAAATCCCGTAAACCATACATATGCCATGGTTACAGGCTTTTAGAGCCTCTTATAAAGTTATTTTAAATTAATACTAAATCAGTATTACACACCCATCTGCTTTGCAAAGTTTTGAAATTCGAACTTATACGATAAGCATAAACAGTGTCTTTTTGAATTTCATATAACATATATTCTATTTTTCTTACGCAAGTTTTTTGC
>CAZMYP010000089.1:2973-8399 GCA_964570535.1 uncultured Herbinix sp. | reverse complement strand
TGCACCGTCTGAGGAAACATATCCACCGCACAAACCTTCTCCACCTTATATCCACCATCTTGAAGCATCATCAAATCCTGAACCAAGGATGTAGGCTTACAAGATATATAGACAATACGATCAACTCCATAACCAATAATCTTACTTAATGCTTTTGGATGCACCCCTTCTCTTGGTGGATCCAATACAATTATATCTGGCTTCTCAGTTAGCTCATCAATTACCTTTAACACATCACCAGCTATAAACTCACAATTGTTCAAACCATTCAAAATAGCATTTTCCTTAGCAGCCTCAACGGCTTCTGCTACAATCTCCACACCAGTTACCTTATCTGCTACTGCTGCTAATAGCTGTGCTATGGTTCCCGTTCCACTATATAAATCAAATATTCTCTTATCCTTAGTATCACCTACGTATTCTCTGGCTTTTGAGTAGAGCACCTCTGCTCCCAAGGAATTAGTTTGAAAGAAAGAATATGCTGATATCTTAAACTTAAGTCCAAGAAGCTCCTCATATATATAGTCTCTTCCATACAGAATATCTATTCTGTCGCTCTGAACTACATCCCCTATGCCATCATTATAGGAATGAATCAAACCTACAATACTTCCTTTTAGCTCCAGACTAATCAGCAAATTCACAAGGCCTTCAAGTAATTCCAACTCAGTATCTTCCTTGATATGTTCTCTACCTATACCTGCTGTATCTATTGATGCACCTGAATCCTCATTATTACTTAACTGAGATGATGTAACCAGATTAATCATTATCTCCCCAGTCTTATAAGCCTTTCTTACTACCAGGTGGCGAAGATAACCCCTATGGGTAAGCTTATGATAATAATCTATTCCTTTACTTTTAAAATAATCAAGAATTCCACCTAAGATTTTATTATAGTCCTCATCCACAATTGCACAGTCATCTGTTGTTAGGATATCATGGAAACTTCCTCTTTTATGAAGTCCCAAAGAAAGAGGACCATCCTTATACTCATCTCCAAATGAAAACTCCATCTTATTACGATATGCCCATTCTGTTGGACTTCCCATAATCCCCTCAAATATATAATCTTCACTAGCTAGATCAATTAGTCTCTTGACCTGATTCATTTTTAAGTCCAGCTGCTGGTCATAGGAAAGGGTATGATAATTGCACCCTCCACAAGCTCCAAACACACTACAGGCCGCTCCCCTAGATTCAATTGATGACTTCTCCAATACCTCTAGCAGTCTTCCCTCTGCTCGCCCTTTTTTTACTTTATTTACAGCAAATCGAATCTTTTGCCCAGGTATTGTATTCTTTACAATTGCCCTCTTATCATCTATTTCAACGATACCCTTGTTGGGAAACTCTACACGAACTACCATTCCTTCATAAATTTGTCCTTTTTTCATAAATAAGGGCTGAATAATACAGCCTTTCATCTCCCTTCATAGAAGACATTGTAACCTTGTCTTCCCCTGTTCTGTTCTATGATTATATATATAAAAATAGTTTATTACAACCATTTATTAATGCTTATTATTCATTATTATTCATTTTAATAATGGTTTATGCTATAATATGTTTGTTATTGTCATAAATACAATGCTATAATTAAGCAAATCCTTTATTATTACAATACTTAGGGGGAATAAGGGTTATGAATAATGAAATCATAAAATATGATGCCTTTATTAGTTATAAACATTCTGAGCTAGATTCATTTGTAGCAGAAAAGATACATAGACTTCTTGAAACATATGTGGCTCCAAGCTCAATTTTAAAAAAGACTAATAGAAGAAAAATAAATAGAGTTTTTAGAGATAAGGATGAATTACCAACATCCAGTAACCTATCAGAAAATATAATGCAGGCCCTAACTAATTCTGACTACCTAATAGTCATATGTTCTCCAAGAACCCCCGAATCCTATTGGGTCAATAAAGAGATTGAAACATTTATAGCTATCCACGGAAGAGATAGGGTTCTTACTTTGCTAATAGAAGGGGAGCCTTCAGAAGCTTTTCCAGAATTATTGCAGTTTGAAACTATAGATACAGTAGATGTTATCAACCATACAAAAACCTCTATAAAGAAACAGATTGAACCACTTGCCGCTGATGTGAGGGGTGCCACTAAGAAGGAAATTCATAAAAATATCAAATCAGAACTTTTACGAATTATGGCTCCCTTGCTTCACTGTTCCTACGATGATTTAAGACAACGCCATAGAGAACGACGTGTAAGGAAAATACTTACATTTTCTTTACTTTGCTCTGCATTTTTCCTGATATTTGGTGGTTTCAGTCTATACCAAACTTATAAAATTAAGCAAAATTATCGAAACAAATTAATTAACCAGTCCCGTTATCTTGCTGATACCTCAGGTACATTACTTGATAGTGGAAACCGTATTGATGCCATAATGGTTGCCTTAGAGGCTCTTCCTAATGAAAAACAGCCTAACAGACCTTATGTTCCCAAGGCTTGTTATGCTCTAAACAATGCCCTTTACTCATATCATACATCTTCAAACTTAGTCGCTGATCGTTCCCTAAAACATAATTTCTTTGTAAAAGATGCAAGCTATAGCCCTTCAGGCAAAACTCTTATGAGCACTGATGGTGGTTCAAAACTATACCTTTGGGATGTTGAAACTGGCCATCTTATTAATACTATCGAAACTAAGGATTCCAATGACTATAGATCGACTATAGCTTCATATATTCTGAATGACAACCTTGTTGTAGTATGCAATGAAGGAGCTGTTAATTGTTATGATATAAATAACAGCGAAACACTTTGGACTTATAATGATGATTACATCAAATGTTTTTCAATAAGCAATGATTATAGCATTGCCGCAGTATACAATTCATATGAAATCACAATACTTGATATGACTACCGGTAATGTAGTAAACTCCTATGAATTTAATGATACTATTAGAGATCTCTATGGTTTTAGTCCTGATAACAACCTATTATGCTTCAGCTATTATGAATCCTCTTTAATTGATTTAGTTGATATATTTGATGCAACATTAAGTATTATGGCACTTGATATAAATAATAATAACACGTATCTGTTACCTGTATCCACTAAAAATATATCAGATGCAGGCTTTATAGATAATAACCGTTTTGTAGTAGCCACCTCAGAAATCGATTTATATGATGACTTGTATTCTGATACTATAAATGACATCATCTTATTTGATATTTATAATGAATCTATTATTTGGACAACAAATTATACCCTCCTAAGCTCCTTTAGTGGCAAATCCCTAAAGTTTGAATTTATTAGCATAGAGGAAGACTCCAAAACCCATGATTACATTACATATACAACAGATAATATTATTACTACAATTGCTAGTGAAACCGCTGAGATAATTAGTCAGTTTAGTTATCCCTCGACAATTAATGATTTTATAATAACAGCGGAATCAGGATTTGCCTTGCTAGCTCAAGATAACGGATTAATTTCCTTTGTAGATGTTATTAATGGTAGTAGATATTATGATTACGATATTTTCTTAGACTATTCTATTGATGAAATAACACTAGATAATGGCGTTTTATCTGTAATTCCTTATAAGTCAAACAATATAGTATTATATAAATATCTAGGCGGTACTGGATACAGCCCTATTAGTAGCTTTGACTTTTATATTACAACGGCAAAATACAGCCCTGATGGCTCATATATTGCTGTTGAAGCTAATGACCTAGAGCCGGAATATAGTATATTGTTTTATAAAAACGATGAGAAAACTCTTCTTGGCAATATAATGTTTACTGATAGAATCTCACAATATGATTTCACTGCTGATAATAATTTAATCGTCTGCACTAGTGATAGAATATATCTGGTTAATCCTATGAACCAAACCATTATTAAGGAATATTTGATCGATGATTATTATTCTTCTGAATATTGCCTTAATAATGATAATTCCACTTTATGTCTGACCTCATCAGATGAATTTTCTATCTTAAACACCTACGATCTTTCTGTTAATAAAACTGGTAAATTAAATGATTTAATAAAATATAAAATCATATCAAATGATGGTGAGTACTTGATAACTTCAAATTATGATAATGAATTAAAGGTATATAGCATTACAAAAGATATAGAGTTGGCAGCTGATTTTAACTTCAAAGTTTCAGATAACATATATGATACTAGCTATGTACTATCACATAATTCTAGCCTACTGGCTGTCTGCTGTAGCGACAATACCACTAGGCTGATTGATTTAGATAGTATGAAAATAATAGATGAAATTGAAATTCCTATCATGGTTCAGCATAATCTTATATTCTCACCTGATAATAAAAACCTTATACTTCAGGGGGATGATGGTATTGTAAGTGTATATAACATTGATAAAGGCGAATATATCAAAATCACTTCAACCAGCCTTGATAAAATTACAGATTGGAAGTTTTACGAAAAGCTAGGCCTTTTGGCAGGAAAAAGTATTTATTCAACTTACATATTTACAATTACGAATGACGAATATGAGATAATTGCAGATATCCCCAACTGCCTTGATATTGATCAAAACAATAATGAAGTTCTTGTTAAGTACTCGAAAGAGATGGGATACTTCCCATATTTCAGTCTTGATATGCTTATTGAGGAAGGAAACAAGGCAACTCAAAACGAATCACTTTCACCCTCTGACAAACTCCGTTATTATATAGATTAGTTGCTTTATCCTTGTCTTACCCTTTATATTTTGTCTGGTATCCAGGATTTTCACTAGGCCTAAGATTGTTAGGATAATGAATATCTGTTTGGATATCAAGCACTATTTTTTGTAATCTTTTGTAGACATCAAATGGCTGTTCGATGTCTAGAATGGCTGCTTTCCTATTAGAATCAGACTTTCCACTTAGAATTATTCTAATATCTCCGACCTTTAGAATACGGTCTATGAATCCTACTTGCATATTGACCTTTTCAATATCAACATAATTGATGCTTTGATAGTCATATCCAAATAAGCCATTTCTCAATATTATTCTTTTATCAGTAACAGCATACTCTGTGTTTCTCCACCTTTTACCTGCACTAATTGCATTTGCTAACCATATCCAGACTGGAATCAAGTGAATTGCAAAAAAAGGTATTATAAACCAAAGCATAGACCCTATTTCACCAGTTGATATAAGTATTGCAATAAAGCCACCATCAAATAATAACCATATTAATGCCACTGGAAACATAACAAATACTTTATTAAGTATAAAAGCATTTTTCTTAGGTTTCCCTCTCCAAAGAACCTCTTCCCCATCCATAAGCAAATCATCAATATTGTTTGAACTAGAACCATATTGATTATACATATATTTACTTTCCATATTGCGCTCCCCCATTTTACTTTAGTTAAAATCCATTATAATAATTGTTGCTTACTCTAATCCTTC
>CAZMYP010000089.1:0-2873 GCA_964570535.1 uncultured Herbinix sp. | reverse complement strand
CCATTTTACTTTAGTTAAAATCCATTATAATAATTGTTGCTTACTCTAATCCTTCCACTACAGCCAGATAGGTAATACCAATTATTTCATCATCAGTAGTAACAAACTGAAGCTTAGAATCATCATTAACATAGGTATAAGAACCAGAAGACTCAATGTAATCATCTCCATACGCAGCTATCATATCATCCACTGTTGAACCAAGATAGATACCCTCAGGTGTACTTACAGAATCATCCATTAGGTTTATAGTAGATACATAGTTCTTTTCATCCAATGGATAGGTAGAGATCTCAAAGCCACCATAGGTATAATACTTATCAAGACCTTTAAATGCACAGCTTTCTGATTCAAAATAATGCATAGCTTCACCTAAATCCTTAATTACAGGTTCAACATCCATGTTCATAAATATTGTTACATCCTTTTGCTTAAATGCAAAACCTGTTGGTTCATTTTCAGTATTATTTAGATCCTTCTCTGTTTGTATATCTTCCTGTGTTGATTGATTGTCATTATTTTTATTATCTGCCGGGTTTTCTTTTGTACCACATCCAACTAATAATACGGATGCTAGAAATAAAAAAAATATCTTTCTCATCATCATTCTCCTATCTAAAATAATATTTAATATTAAATTTTTCTAGTTAATTACCTATGGTTTGTGCAACCGCTCCATAGCTCTTTAAATATCCATACTCTTTTAATTCCCTTTCCTGGTCAGCCTTCATGGCATAATAGAAATCCACCTTGTCCTGCCATATCTTCTGATATTCATCCTCATTTCTATGATCAGGGATATTAAAATCATTACTAAGTATTTCACCAAAATATCCTGTAAATTTTTCTGCACCTGATAAATTCAAATGTAGCCCACCATCAAAGGTATCTTTATTATATTCGATACCAATCTCATCCGCAAGTTCAAGAAAATTAATATAAGTCAAATCATGGTCTGCTGCAAAGTCAACCATCTGCTGATCCCACTCTGGATACCAATAGGGAAAAACACTGGGTGATTTAATTAAAATCAACTCAATATCATTTTCCTTGCAAAGCTTTTCCATTTTCTCTAAATAATAATAGCTGTTATCACCAAATTTATAGTCTGCCATTACCCTGCCCTTGGGGATATAATCCACAGGCTTTATATCTGCTCTCATTAGATATCCATTATGTGATAATTGGTCCTTACCAAATAAATATTTAAAATCCTCTCCCTTAATATCATTCCATCTGGTATGATATCGTAGAAGGGGTAAAATATAAGTAATTAGGTCTTCATCCTCCATCATAGAGGCTTTTATTGCTCTTATTTTATGCTTTGACAGCTTCATGCCATCCAAAGTCAGCCTATTATATGCCTCCTTCTGAGGCTCATTATATTTCATAGAAAGAACATTAAAGACTACTGCCTTAGGCTTCTCATATTCAAGTGTCTCCTCAAGCAAATAATAGGATTGCCAGATAAGTTGCTGAGCACTACCCCTTATGTAGCTTGTAATACCATGTTCTTCCCATAGGGCAACTGGGGAAACATTTGAGAATACCTCACAGTCCCCTACAAATATCACATCATGTTTTTTATCCTCTTTGTAATACTCTTCTACCAGATTTCCTTCAGGAATCTCCGACATATATTTTGGCATAAATAATTCCTGTAAAAAGATTATTACTATCAGCAATATGCATACTGCTACAATATTTATAATGATTTTTTTCTTCATCACTGTTCCAAACCTTTCATTACATAAGCTTGTATTAAAATCTAGAACTGACTATATATAAACTGGCTAGAATCATATCCAACCCCATATGCTCCAAATATCAGAATAGATATAATTATAACAAAAAACGAAAGATATCTCACCGTTAAGGGTTTAGCAGCTAGTAGCTCTCTATAATCAATTGATCTAGATGCCAAGCTTACATATAATATAAGTAATACAGCAAGAATTAGGACAGAATAATCATATATATTCAGACCTAATCCAGCCAGACTACCATTAAATAATATATTCCAATTCCATTTTGTAAATATAGTAGCAAACATTTTAAAAGTGGTAGCTACATCTCTATAACAATCAAAGGTTCGTAAAAAGCTCATTAGCCAGAAGGTCCGTGCCACCTGAAACAAACGATACCAAAAGGTATTAAGCACATTAAATCGTTTATGGAATTTCAAATAAAGTGGAATACATTCTTGTGATACAAGGATTACCAAACAGTTTAATAGTCCCCATACAATAAAATTCCAAGCCGCTCCATGCCAAATACCAGTTGTAAACCACACAATAATTGTAGCTAAATATACTGGTATTCTCTTGCCTATAGGATCTCCAAATTTCTTACGACATTTTTTTGAAAGGTTAAGCATGGATTTACTGACTGATATAGGGAAAAACATATAATCCTTAAACCAAGTACCCAAAGTAATATGCCATCTTCTCCAATACTCTGTAATAGATTTTGAAAAATAAGGCCGCTCAAAATTCTCCTTAAGACTAATTCCAAATACCTCTGCTACACCTATTGCAATATCAATACCACCGGTAAAATCTGAGTAGAGTTGAATTGCATAGAAGAACATCCCAACAAGCACATATACACCCTGATACTCCTCAGGGCTTCTAACTATTGTACTTACTGCCACTAACAGTCTGTCTGCAACTACCAGCTTCTTAAAAAAGCCCCATAGTATTCTTTGTAATCCAAATGAAATATTTTTTGTATCAAATGTATGCTCTCCAAATAAGCTTTCCTTCAAATCATTAAAGCGGCTAATTGGCCCTTGTATTAATTGAGGAAAAAAGGATATAAATAAGGCAAGCTTAAATATATTTCTTTCATGGGAATACTTTTCTCTGTAAATA
>CAZMYP010000088.1:3486-8742 GCA_964570535.1 uncultured Herbinix sp. | reverse complement strand
TTACCTTAATCTTAGCTAAAGCCTTTATTATATCTTCCTCATTTACATTAAAATGTCTGCAAATAGCAATGGCACATAAGGAATTTAAGACATTAAATTTACCTGGAATATCAATATCAACATCAAAATTCATAAGTCCCTTAACTTGGTATGACACTCCCAAGTATCCCGGTTTATGCACCAGCTCTACCTTAGACGCGTATATATTAGCATTATCAGAAAAACCAAAGCTCTCAACCTGGCAAGTATGGCCCTCAAGAATTCTTTCAGCATATTCATCATCAACATTAATTAAGCCTATCCTACATTGCCTAAATAGTCTACTCTTACACCTAAGATAATCATCAAAATCCTTATGCTCATCTCCACCGATATGATCATAACCAAGATTAGTAAACACACCATAATCAAAGACAAATCCGTCCATCCTATTTTGCATTAACCCTTGAGAGGAAGCTTCCATAACTACACACTGTACACCCTCTTTAACCATCCTTGCAAAAATCTCTTGAATAATATATGACTCAGGAGTTGTGTTATTCGCAGGAATAACCTCCTCCCCAATAATGGTTTCAATCGTACCAATTAATCCAGTCCTAACACCGGTATTTTCCAAAATAGACTTAATCATATAAGCTGTAGTGGTCTTGCCCTTGGTACCAGTAATACCAATGGTAACAAGCTTCCCTGCAGGATTGTCAAAATAAGCAGCTGACATAAAAGCCAGTGCCCTCCTACAATTATTCACCCGAATTACCGTCACATCCTTGGATAGCTCAACATCCTTGGATAGTTCAATATCCTTGGATATAACAATAGCCGCTGCTCCTTTTTCAATAACCTGGTTAATATAATCATGCCCATCAGACACAGCACCAATAATACAAACAAACACTGATCCCTTACTAACCTTCCTAGAATCATACACCAAATCTGTGACTAAAATATGTACATCCCCCTGCAAGCAGGTGTACTCAACCTCATTAATCAAACTTTCCAGATACATAAATGACCTCCTTCAATATCGGTACCAGGCACCCTTAATTTTTTGTAAACTTTATTAAATATATATAAACCGATCAAAATATTATCTTATTAATATTTATATACAACCATCCTTAATTATAGGCTAAAATATGTTTTTGTAAAGAAAATCTATCTATAATACCTTTCATCAATTAGCTTGTGTTCTATTATATAATCTAGATATTTTCTTGACACAAGTTGTCCTTCTCCTCGTTCTAAATATTTTATAGCATTATTTAGAATGTCTGGCCTTAGTCCGGCTTTTTCTATGGCCTTATTATCTATAGACATATTTGTATTGAGTTTTTTATATACTTTTTTACTTTGTATGGTTTCCCAATATGTATTCTTACACTCCTGAATATATTGCTCTGTTCTGCTACAATGATCTTGAAAATCACAACAAAAAGCTCCATCCTCCTTGATTAAAAGACTTTCTAGAGTATATTCCTTCTCAACGCTTATAACTTTTCTTTGATTACCCAATCTATAATCAAAGCTTTTCTTCATAACAGCCATCTCGTTTATTGCATCTAGATATATGCATAATCCGGCGGATTTCTGAAGGAGATTATCATACCAGGATAATTGATTAGAGCCATTGTTTTTTCTTATTCCTGATATATAAATGGGAATAATTTTGTTATTCTTATAAAAATCATTTCTTTTATTAAAATTATCTATACTGCCACTCTGAAGTCGGTAATCAATGGCAATGGCTTGCCCCTCTGAATTTGATATATAATAGGTACTATACATACCATTTAATAATTTGTATCTAACCTTGATATCTTTATCAGGAAAGCTTCTTTTTAAAAGAGAGTATAACAATCTTTTTCCTTTTTTGATTTCTTCGGATTCTATTTGATTTCCATAGGGACAAGATAGCTTATCATAATGTGAAAAATATGGTTCTTTAATAGCCCCTGCTGCCAAATACACTCTTTCACCACAATCTGCACATAATAGCTTACCCTTGCTGGCTGCAATTTTCCACTCTTCAACCAAATCATAGTCATAATATCCACTATTATCCTTTAGGTCGTATGCACATATGTCATTCCTATTATAGGTACAGCTCTCCATTGATTTGTCCTTTCTGTATTTCAGCATAATGTGTATTTGTTCTACTTATCCATTTATTTATCAGTTGTGAATTATAAAATGCCAAACTAAAGATTACTCTTTAGGATAACACCTTCTCCCAATCAATATAAGCCCTTAATAGGTCTTGTTCAAGTATCTCCATTTCAAAACCAAGCTCATTAAGGAGGCTGCTATTTGAATTGTTCATGTTCATCTCATCTATTAAGCTACCCCTATGTGTTAGGATTGTTGTCGTAAGTTAGTAATTATGATATACTCTCAAACACGAAAGGAATGATTTGATATGAGCAAAAAGTACACAGAAGAATTTAAACAATCTATGGTTAAGCGTATGTTATCACCTGTATCTACTCCAATAGCTGAATTATCTAAGGAAACAGGTGTATCCAGATCAGCATTACGTTCATGGCTCAACAATGCTAAAGGTGTTTTTACTTCAAAAAGTAAGTTCCACATTGTTGTTGAAACCCCTATTAAATGAATGAATATGAATTAACTTCTTACTGCATAAGAAATGGCTTATTTACAGAAGATATTAAACAGATTGAAATCTCTGTAGAAAAAGCATAGAGATAAACTTTCAAATAAGGGATAATATAACATAAATACTTATCCCTTAAGAAATCACGCTCTATTCGGTATCCATTATATGCCAAATACTCCATTTAACCCATGGAGTGGTAATCCATGACAATCCACATCATAATTATGATATAAAATCTTGTTTTTACGGATTGAATAAAGATACCACGTCAACAAGGTTGACAACTTCCGGGAGTACGATTTATTATTTCTTGTTTTTAATCTTGGCAGAAGACAATAAGTGTGTAAATTATTTTGAAAACTTATCTGCTGTTTGCCTAACTTTTTCTACTATCATACTATAAGTATCATCAATAGAATATTTATGTAAAAATACTTCAAGTTCCATCTCTGTTAATTGGTTATGAGATAGTATATTAATAGCATCTTCTATACAAGCTTTTTCTACTAAATAATTTCTGGATGTTAAAGAACCTGATATACTGTATTCTGATTCCTCCCTTGTTACCTTTCTATATACATTCAAAAGTACTTCTTTATCAAATATGCCTTCACTCCTTTGCCTTATTAACTCTTTATAGAGTGCTTTTCTTATCCTTTGATTAAAGGAAATAAGGTGTTCATATTCCATTTTGACAATATTATCCATTCCAATAAACTCAATAATAACTTTAACGGCTGCTTCTTCAGTAATTTGTGTATTTCCGGTTTCCTCAATTTTATTAATAACATATTCACGAATTTTATCAGGTATTTTAACTGCTATATGTGCAGGCAAGCTAGGTTTATTAAAACCAAATACTCTATTATCCTCCTCACTAGTATTCTTTGTAAAAGCAATATCCATAGATATAAATATAGAATTATCTACTTGCTTTTTATAATTATAATAAGCCATATACCGATCATAATACGTAAATACAAAGCCATCTGCTAAAAGCTCCTCATCCTGGTCGTCTTCTGCTATTGCACTTAATTCCCATATTTTATTGCCTATATATTTACTGATAATGCCTTTACTTTTAGCCTTATGAATAGTAATTGAATTGATTTTGGCAACATTAATAGAGTGTTCAAATTCATACTTTTCCTTATATACAAGCAGTTCCTCTAAAATTATAGGATAGACATTCCCTTTAGAACAATAGGTTTGTCCAACATCTCCATAGTGAATGGTTTTACCCTCCAACCATACGGGTTTTGAATTATCTCCATTAAGAGAATACCATTCGTCAGGTATATTATTCTTTTTTATTTCAATTAAAAACTCTTCCTTTGTCATATGTAAGCTCTTCTCTCACTTTATAATTTAATATAATTAATTATTATACAGTAACATTAATCCACTTAACATCCTTTACTAGCAAAACTGGCTCCAAATCCTTTTCTTATAATATAGGTTTCCTTGTCTAATATAAAAAAACGATTAACATCTTTAGATGCTTTTAATTCTGTTACCTCTTCTATAGTTTCTTTGTAGATGTTTCCATCTGTATCTATTACGCTTCGATTACTCATACTAACTTACCATCAATAAAAGTTAATATTTATATTGACTCTCCCCTAAGGGGATACCCTATACTAGATATAACAAATCAATATACTTTTTATTAAAGGAAAGAAGGTTTTTATGAAAATAATATTAGTTGTATTTCTGGTATATGTTGTTATTTCATCAATTAGTGGTTATGTAGAAATCAACAGACTAAAGGATAAAGATATTATAGAAAAAATCAAGATAAAGCTTTATAAGATAACAATACTTGAAGGCTGGCTGATTACTTCTATAACTCTTTCGATAACCATGATTACTAAACTTCCACTTAGAGAACTTGGGCTTAGCGTTCCTAACACTAATGATTTTGAAATAACTCACCGGATTAGAATAGCATGTATTATAGCGTGTAGCTTACTTTTACTACTGCTACTTTATCAAATGATGGGTTATCTAACAAGCGAGGCATATCGCGCTCGATTAAGAAGTCAACTTGAAAAATCCGAGGCTAAATCCAGCCACTATGACAAAATACTGACTAATATCATGCTTCCCAAAACTTATAGGGAAAAACAATGGTTTACATTTGTCTCCGCAACTGCAGGTATTGGAGAAGAGATTGTCTACAGAGGTTTCTTAATGTATCACTTAATGCAGCAATTTTCCAAATTGCCATTACTATTAATATTGTTAATAGCAAGCATCATATTTGGATTAGCTCACAGCTATCAAGGTTTAACCGGTATGTTGAAAACAAGCTTGGTTGGTATGGTTCTAGGTGCGTTGTATATAACCTCTGGTTCAATACTGCCGGGAATTATACTGCATTTTATAATGGATTTCTCTTCTAATTTCTTGTACCCATCCATTGATAACAAAGCCTACACCAGAGCCTGAAGCTCAATTTGAACATTATTATCATCAAAAATATCATTCATAAGGTCAAGATGCAGTATAATTGATGGTTTCAAGTTATGCTGGTTAAGATATGTGTTGAATTTTTCCTGTTGTGTAGAAACATTATGTTTACTCATACAGATACAGATATATTTTCCAGCTGGAATACTTGTTACATCAGAGTCATT
>CAZMYP010000088.1:0-3476 GCA_964570535.1 uncultured Herbinix sp. | reverse complement strand
TATGAGTGGGATAAAACGCCTCTTGACGTTCAGAATAAAGTACTCCTGTTTCATAGATATTAGTATACTTACTCTCAAGCCACTTGTAAAAATTAACATACTCTATCTGAATATCCTCTTCCTTAAGACTCTTTAGTTCTTTTTTAACGATATAGCGTACAGGTAAGTCTTTTATATATACCTCAGTATTCTGTACGGAAGTTATGGAAGCTTGAACATTGTTTTGTATATAAGTAAGCATATCAATGGATTCTTGCAATTCTTCTATTTGCTTAATAGCTTGGTTCTTATGAGAATTCAAGAACTCCATTAATAGCTTATTATCTTTTTTATCAAGTATTGCTTTGATATCCTTCAGACTAATTCCTAGTGATCGGGCAGTCTTAATAATATCAAGTTGTGTAAACTGATCTATTGAATAATATCTGTACTTTGTGAAAGGGTCTTTATGAATTGGCTTAAGTAAACCAATCCTTTCATAAAAACGGAGTGCTTTTACTGTTATACCTTTTATCTCCGAGATCTCTCCTATAGTGAAATACTTTTCCTTCATTCTTTTTAGTATCCCCCTCTCAAGGAAAGTATATAACAAACATTAAGGAAAGTAAATAATATCGCGCTTATCAATTATGACAATACATCCTCCCAATCAGTATATGCTCTTAGTAGCTCCTGTTCTAATATCTCCATCTCGGTACCTAGCTCTTGCAAAAGGATGCTATTAGTATTATTAAGGTTGATCTGTTTCTCCAATTCACTGCGTTTTTTCTCAAGCTCTTCAATTAATATCTCTAACTCTTCTTTCCTCTTAGTTGCCAACTTAATATGTGTATCAGATTTAGGATTAGTTGTTTTTTCTAATAATCTCTCATTTTTAATTGTATTAACCTGTGGTTGAGCTTTCTTATGCTCTACTGATCTATCTGTTTTCTTCTGACATTCTTCTAAATAATATGAATAATCACCTGCATATTCTGTTAGTATATTATCCTCAATAGCTAGGATTTTATCAGCTACCTTATCAATAAAATAACGATCATGGGATACAAATAATAAGGTTCCTTCAAAATTACATAGTGTTTCCTCTAAGACCTCCCTAGAATCAATATCAAGGTGATTAGTTGGCTCATCCAAAATCAATACATTTACTCCTGTAAAGGTAAGAGAACAGAGTTTTAATCTACTTCTCTCCCCGCCGGAAAGAAGCTTAATCTTCTTGTTGACATCCTCTTTAACGAATAATACCTTAGCTAGTTGAGCTCTAGCTTCCCCATTAGCTATATGGTGTATTCCTGCAAAATACTCAAGTACTGTCTGCTCTTCGTTAGGATACTCCACCTGTTGAGGCAAATAACCAATTTTCACCTGTGCACCCAGCTTCACTCTGCCATAATCAGGTTCCAATTCATCTAATAGTATCTTTAGGAGAGTTGTTTTACCGCAGCCATTTTTACCAATGATACAAGCACTGTCCTGGTAAAACAAAGTAAAGCTTACCTTACTTAAAAGCTCCAAATCACCATAAGATTTAGAAAGCTCTTCTGCATCTATGACAATCTTTCCTGACCTTTCAGCTTTATTTTGCAGTAATCGGATTTTTCGTTTTTCCTTTATTGGCTTACCAAGTACATCAGTTTTTTCCAGGCGCTTCTCTAATTCCTTGGCACGTCGAAACATCTTATCGCTATCTCTCATCTCACCCCAGATGCGATATCGTTGTATTTGTTGCTCCATTCTATCAATTTTCTTCTGCTGGTTCTGATAATTCTTCATTTCCATGAGAAAACGCCTTTCCTTCTCAACAACATAATAGCTGTAATTACCATTATATATCTCGGCATGGTCGAATTCCAATTCAACAACCTTTTCAACAACATTATTAAGAAAGAAACGGTCATGAGAAATAATTACTGATGCTCCCTTATATTCCTTTAAAAAGCCTTCAAGCCATTGAATAGTCACAAGGTCTAAATGGTTTGTTGGTTCATCCAACAACAATATATCAGGCTCCTCCAAAAGTATCTTTGCCAGAATCACCCTGGTTTTTTCTCCCCCGCTCAACATATCAAACTCCATATTAAGCATTATATCAGTTATCTGAAGGCCTTCTGATACCTTAGTAATCTTTGTCTCAATTTCATAACCACCTCTATGCTCATACCGCTCCATTAGCCTGCTATATTGCTTTACGGTCTTGTCTAGGGCATCCCCTTCTTCAGTAGTCATGCGGTGTTCCAGTTGCTCCATTTGGCCTTTTATTTCATATACATCCTGAAATGCTAATTGAAGAACAGCTTTGACTGTAGTATTTGCTTCAAAGAATGATATTTGATTTAAATAACCCACCCTTGTATCCTTCCTAAAACTGATGTTACCCTCTTTATAATCCTCCACTCCCATAAGAATCTTCATAAGAGTTGTCTTACCACATCCATTAGTACCAATTAAGCCAATACGCTCTCCAGTCTTAACTTCAAAGGATATACGTTCAAATATTTTGTTTGCTCCATAAAACTTGGTTAAATTATTAATGTTTAATTCTATCATCATTCTACCTCTTTCTATCTTTCATTATCTATTATACTTTTTCTTACCTTTATTTTCTTTCCTTCACTTACTTTCGTTCACTTCATTGTGTAATACTGATATTCTTTTTTAAACACAAAAAAACCAAAGCCATTAAGACCTTGGTTTAATCACATTTTATATTACATTAGCAACAAGTTATGAAAGTTCCAATTCTCTTATATGGTTATTCTTAAAACTATTAAATTTGAGCGCACTTATCCCGTTAACTTGGAATAATGCTGTCATAACAGTTTTAAGTTTAGTCCATTTTAGAGTTTCGTACATAATATACCTGCCTTCAAATCTTTTCTTTATATTATCTATTATATTCCAACAAAAGAATTTGTCAATATTTATTATCCTACATAAGGATTTTGATACCATTCAATCTTATGGCAATATCTCTTCAATTAAATGGGTCACAGCCATTCCGCTAATCTCAACCCTTTCACCCAGATCCTTGCACCCAGATCCTTGCACTGAATAGTACCACCTCTTTGGGATAATTGTCTGGCCAATAACTCGGTTTTATTTAACCGCTTGCTCCAGAAGGGTTTCCACGAAAACGCTCCTCAGTAAACACATCCAATACGTAATATTTCATAGCCTAATCCTCCCCCTAATTATTCTTTGAACTGTTCTAAATATATAATGACCTGATTATCTGCAAAAACTTTGTTTGGTAAAGACTCCTAAATCATAGCATATTCTGTTCCAGAATAATTTATTGTTATCATTCTTGCAATGGGTTTTATCTTATCGACTGCATTTCCATAGCAATACTAAGTTCATTGGGTCATGTCATTCAAGTAAGATAATAGCAGTGAATGAAGAATATCTACTCCGTTACTAGAGCGTAAGCAGATATTTTTCGAATTCTCCAAGTGATTAGCATGGATAATAGGTAA
>CAZMYP010000087.1:0-8952 GCA_964570535.1 uncultured Herbinix sp. | reverse complement strand
GCAGATGTGCTTTCTGACATGGCAGATGAGCTTCAGCAGGCAGAGGATTTTGACTTAGCTGTCCATGAACTTATTAGAAGAACTGTTAGTGATCATATAAGAATAATATATAATGGCAACGGATATACAAAGGAATGGCAGCAGGAAGCTGAGGAAAGAGGGCTTCCGAATCTTAAGTCAATGGTAGATGCTATTCCCGCCCTAGTTACTGAAAAATCAATTAAATTATTTGAAAAGCATAAGGTGTTTACAAAGTCAGAGCTAGAGGCCCGTAAATATGTCCTATTTGATTCCTATGCCAAAGCAATTAACATTGAAGCTAAGACCATGATTATGATGGCCGGCGTATACTATATTCCTGCGGTAGTTAAGTATACTAGAAATCTTGCAGAATCTATTAATGCTATAAAGCAAGCAGTACCTGAAGCAGATATATCTGTGCAGAGGGAGCTACTAATGGAGTCACAAAAGCTCTTAACTGATGCACAGGCTGCATTAAATTCCCTTCGTATTCTAGTGAACGGAGCCAAAACAATGAATCTATTGAATGAAAGGGCGGAATTTTTCTATTACAGGATCAAGCCTGCTATGGTTGCCCTTCGCGAACCAATAGATGCTCTTGAATGCATTGTTGAAAAAGAGTTATGGCCGGTTCCTTCATATGGAGAGCTTTTATACGAATTATAATCAGATATGTACTAGAAACAATCTATTTATAATCATATTGGTAATCATCCCAAAGCAATATACAAACTAGTATTTGCATATATACTTTGGGCTGGTTACCTTTTTTGTAGTCAGCCTATTGGAATGGGGCTAAAAATATTTCTTGACATAGTAGATAGAATGATATATATTTTGATTATCAAACTATTTGGCTTGCAAAACAATATTTTGATTACACTAGAATTAATTAGGAGCGGATTTAGTGAAAGAAAAATTTTTAGAAATCAACAAAATGCTTGTGGAAATATATGATGATGTAACCAATATTGAGGAGCATGCCATTAAGGAAGGTGCCTTCAAAGATCTTTCTATAACAGAGATTCATACTATAGAGGCAATCGGATTATATGGATCTAGGACTATGTCTGAGATTTCTGCAACCCTAGAAATTACTATGGGTACATTGACCACTGCTATAGATAAGCTAATAAAAAAAGAATATGTTATAAGATCTAGAAGCCATATCGACCGTAGAATAGTTAATGTAAGCCTTTCTAATAAGGGAAAGCTTGCTTATCGTATCCATGAGAAGTTTCATATGGATATGGTTAAGGAGATTATGTTGGATTTTAACCCTGATGAAGAAGAGATATTGCTGGTTGCACTTCGAAAATTAAACACTCATTTAAAAGAAATTTATAAGCCATCAAAAGTATAAATGGCACTGTCAGGAGGACATCAAGATGAGCCATATAGGCGTAATAGGAACTGGTAGCTTTCTACCGGAGCAAATAATGACCAATAATGATTTAAGTGATATTGTTGAAACCAGTAATGAGTGGATTCTAAGCAGAACAGGAATACGTGAGAGAAGAATTTCAACGGGAATGGGCACAGCAGATTTAGCATATAGAGCAGGAAAAAGAGCAATAAAAAATGCAGGCCTTAAGGCGGAAGATATAGACCTAATTATATGTGCAACTATAACACCTGATTCCTTTATGCCTTCCTGCGCATGTATGGTTCAAGATAAGTTGAAGGCAATAAATGCAGCGGCATTTGATTTGACAGCAGCTTGTACGGGTATGATATATGGGATGGTAACAGCAGAGCAATTTATTAAGAGCGGTATGTATAGAAATATCTTAGTGATAGGTGCAGAGACCTTATCTAGAGTTCTTGATTGGGAGGACAGATCAACCTGTGTTCTGTTCGGTGATGGAGCAGGAGCAGTAGTAATTTCAAAAACTGATAATGCTAAAGGATTAAGAATGTTAGCATCTAATCTTGAAGCAGACGGTAGTAAGCATGAGCTTTTGACCTGCCCTGGGGTTCCCTTGCAGAATCCCTATGTAAAGAATAAGGAAAGCCACTTATCTAGAATTAATATGCTAGGACAGGAAGTGTTTAAATTTGCAGTTAGATCTATTACAGGAAATATAAAGAATGTGCTTAAAAAGGTTAATTTAGGGATAGATGATATTAGATATATAATACCTCATCAGGCAAACCAAAGAATTATTGAGCAGGCTTCAAAAAACTCCGAGATTCCCTTGGAAAAGTTCTATATGAACCTGGATCGATATGGCAATACCTCTGCAGCAAGTATAGGTATTGCTCTTGATGAGCTAGTGACCAGCGGTAGACCAGACAAAGAGGATAGAATAATGCTGGTTGGATTCGGAGGTGGAATGACCAGTGGAGCTATACTATTTGAATGGATATAGACAGATTAGGTAAGGCTTATAAAATGCCAGATATTTTATATTTATATAAATAGTAAAAATTATAATAAGGAGGAATTCATCATGGATTTAAGTAAGGTTAAAGAGGTTGTAGCAGAACAGTTAGGAACAGAGGTAAGTGAATTAAAACCTGAAACATCATTAAAGGATGACTTAAATGCAGACTCATTAGATCTTTTTCAGATTATTATGAGCCTTGAGGAGGAATTTGGTATTGAGATTCCTACTGAGGATACAGAAAGCATTAATACAATAGGAGATATAGAATCTTATCTTGAAAGCAAAAAATAAAAAGCAAATATATTAATCTTTTTTGGTAGACGGGAGTTTTGTAATGAAATCACAAATATGTGAGATGTTAGGAATAAAATATCCCATATTCCAAGGAGCTATGGCATGGATTTCCAATGCTTCCTTGGCGGCAGCAGTATCAGAAGCTGGGGGATTGGGTATTATAGCAGGGGGTACTGCACCTGTGGATTTAATACGAGGTGAGGTGCGAAAGGCTAAGGAAATGACATCAAAGCCTATTGGACTGAATATTATGCTTATGAGCCCCGCCTCTGATGAAATGGCTAAGATGGCATGTGAGGAAGGGATAAAGGTAGTTACTACTGGAGCTGGAACCCCTGAGAAGTACATGGACATGTGGAAATCTAACAAGATCAAGGTAATTCCTGTTGTTCCATCCGTAGCTATAGCAAAGCGCATGGTTAGAAGTGGAGCAGATGCAGTAGTAGCTGAAGGAACAGAGGCTGGTGGCCACGTGGGAGAACTAACCACTATGGTATTGGTACCACAGATAGTGGATGCAGTGGAGGTCCCGGTTATAGCAGCAGGAGGCATAGGAGATGGCAGAGGAGTTGCTGCAGCATTTATGCTTGGGGCAGAGGCTGTACAGGTAGGAACACGGTTTTTGACAGCACTAGAATGTACGGTACATGATAATTATAAAAAGAAGGTATTAAATGCTAAGGATATTGATACTGTAGTAACTGGAAGGCGTACAGGTCATCCGGTTAGAATTATTAAGAACAAATTAAGTAGAAGGTTTTCGCAATTAGATGAAATAGTAGCCCCTCTTGAAGAATACGAGGCCCTTGGAGCTGGTGCCTTATCAAAGGCTGTTATCTTAGGGGATACTGACTTTGGTAGTATTATGGCAGGTCAGATTGCGGCAATGGTAAATAAAGAACAAAGCTGTAGGGATATTATTATGGAGCTAATGGTAGAAGCAGATAAGCTACTTAAGGCCTAATAATACATTAAGCTATGAAGCTTTGACTGATTAATAGGATAGAAAGTAAAAGGGGTGTTTATTATGGGGAGGATAGCCTATCTTTTTCCAGGCCAGGGAGCTCAATATATTGGAATGGGAAGGGAATTTTATAACAGCTTTCCTGAATGTAGAGAAGTATTTGAATTGACAGATGAATGCTTACATTATAAACTCTCAGAACTAATATTTGATGGACGTAAAGAGGAGTTGGATCTCACTGAGCATACACAACCAGCAATTGTAACAATGTCCATAGCTGCATATAGAGCTTTATCAAGATATAATATAAAGCCTTATGTGACTGCTGGCCTAAGTCTGGGAGAATACACATCCCTAACAGTAAGCGAAGTGTTTAGTCAGAATCAGGTAATTCCTCTTGTGCAAAAGCGTGGAAAGTTTATGCAAAACACTGTTGCCAAAGGTGAGGGTGGGATGTGTGCTATTCTTGGATTATCAGAGGATAAAATACGAGAGGTCTGTGAAAGTGCAAGGGAATATGGTGTAGTTGAGCCTGCTAATTTTAACTGTCCTGGTCAAATTGTTATAGGTGGGGAAATGAAAGCTGTAGAGAAAGCAGTAGAAATAGCAAAGGAGTTAGGAGCATTAAGGTGTATTATTCTAGCAGTTAGTGCACCCTTTCACACCAGCATGCTAGCCCCGGCTGCCGATAAGCTAAGGGATGAGCTGGAGAATCAGTCCCTGGGTGAAATAAAGATTCCTGTAATTAGTAATGTTACTGCAGATTATATAGGAAATGTTAATGAGATAAAGGATTTACTTTATAAACAAGTAATGAATAGTGTCCTTTGGGAGCAGAGCATACGAAGGATGGTTGAGGATGGAGTCAGGCATTTTGTTGAACTAGGACCTGGTAGGACATTATCAGGCTTTGTTAAAAAAATTGATAGGAGCCTTAATACCTATTCTGTGGAGGATATGACTTCCCTAGAAAAGACAGTTTCTGCCCTGCGCACAAATATGCTGGGGCCTACTTGAAATAAATCATATATTTTTATGGGAGCTATAAGGACCTCCCAGAAACGGAGAAGGAGATGCTAAAGGGAAAAACAGCAATAATTACAGGTGCTGGAAGAGGCATAGGAAGAGCAATAGCACTGAACCTTGCCCAACACGGTGCCAGGGTGGTTATTAATTATCGCAGCAGTATTACCCAGATAGAGGGGTTGCTTCAGACAATTAAAGGTATGGGTGGTGAAGCAATAGCAGTTAAGGCAGATATTAGTAAAGAAAACGAGGCTAAGCATTTGGTCGAGGAAGCAGTTAAGGAATATAAAACAATTGACATACTGGTAAATAATGCTGGAATTAATAAAGATAATCTTCTTATAAGGATGACCCAGGAGGAATTTGATAGTGTTATAGATATTAATCTAAAGGGTACATTTTTTTGTATGAAGCATGCTGCTGTTGTTATGCTAAAGCAACGGTTTGGTAAGATAATCAATATTTCCTCAGTGGTAGGCATAGCAGGAAACGCGGGTCAGGCAAATTATGCAGCCTCCAAAGCAGGAGTTATAGGTATGACAAAATCAGCTGCAAGAGAGTTGGCCAAAAGAGGTATTACAGTAAATGCAGTTGCACCGGGCTTTATAAGTACGGATATGACAGATGCCTTATCTGATAAGGTAAAGGAAGCAACAATGGCAACCATTCCTCTAGGTCGCTTTGGTAGTACAGATGAGGTGGCAGCAGCGGTTAGCTTCTTAGCTTCTGAATCAGCCAACTACATTACCGGGCAAGTCTTGCAGGTGGATGGCGGTATGGTAATATAGTTAAGATATTTATTTGATATGTATTTGTATAATAATTGTAACTATTCAGAACCCCGAGAATCACGAAGTGGATTCGAGTGCTTCAGCGCCAAAATGGATGTATTTTATCCGTTTTGTGTACATTGGCATCGTAAGATGCCCTGTAACTGTGAAGGAACTGAACAGTTACTAATAATTTATACAGTATGCAAACTGTCTCAGGGCAGCACGGAGGTAAAATAAGATGGAACATAGAGTTGTCATAACAGGAGTGGGTGCTGTTACACCAATAGGAAATACAGTTGACGAATTTATTAACAATGTAAAAGCAGGGGTATGTGGAATAAGTAATATAACAAGCTTTGATACTGAGGCATTTACAGTTAAGCTCGCTGCAGCAGTAAAGGATTTTGATCCCAAGCCTTATATGGAATTTAAAGAGGTAAAAAGGATGGACCGTTTTTCTCAGTTTGCAATAGCGGCCTCCTCTCAAGCAATAAAGGATTCGGAAATAGACTTAGAAAAGATAGACAGAGATCGTTTTGGTGTAATTGTAGGATCTGGAATTGGTGGACTTGAGAACATAGAAAAGGAAGCAAAGACCTTGACAGAGAGGGGACCTAGAAGAGTTAATCCCCTATTTATACCTATGATTATAACTAATATGGCAGCAGGTAATATAGCAATTAAATTCGGTGCCCAGGGTATATGCACTAATGTAGTTACAGCCTGTGCAACAGGTACTCATAGCATAGGTGAGGCATTTAGAAATATCAAGCACGGATATGCAGATCTGATACTGGCAGGAGGTACTGAGGCCTCAATTACTCCTCTTGGGGTTGCAGGCTTTAGTGCACTAACGGCTCTATCGCTCAGCAAGGACCCTCTGCGAGCCTCAATTCCATTTGATAAGAATAGAGATGGCTTTGTAATGGGTGAAGGAGCAGGTATTTTGCTGGTTGAGGAATATGAGCATGCAAAGAACCGTGGAGCCAAGATATATGCTGAAATCGTTGGATATGGAGCAACATGTGATGCATATCATATTACAGCACCCTCACCTGATGGACATGGAGGCGCTATGTCTATGAAGAATGCCATGAAGGAAGCAGGGATAACACCTAAAGAAATTTCATATATTAATGCTCATGGAACAAGTACTCCAATTAATGATAAGCTGGAGACAATGGCTATGAAGACAGCCTTTGGAGAGGAGGCCTATAATATTCCTATAAGCTCAACCAAATCCATGATGGGGCATTTATTAGGAGCTGCGGGAGCTGTGGAGGCAGTAATATGTGTAAAGGCAATAGTTGATGGCTTTATACCTGCTACTATAGGTCTACTTGAAGCTGATGAGGAATGTGACTTAGATTATGTACCTTGCAAAGGAAGAGATGCCGATTTATCCTATGTTATGACCAATAGCTTAGGCTTTGGAGGCCATAATGCAAGCTTAATATTTAAGAAAATGGAGGGAAACTATGGAGTATGAGAAAATTATAGGCCTAATGCAGGAGATGACTAAGACTGGCCTTACAAGAATTAAGATAGAAGAAGATGACTTTAAGCTGGTGCTTGAAAAAAATATATACAATAATGTCCAACCAAGCCATACAAATCTTCCATCTATTCCTGTATTAAATGATAATAAGCAAGTAGATGATGGTGTAACATATGAGCCCATGATGTCACAAGTCATGGAGAATTCCACTAGATCAAAAGATGTGACTATGGGTACAAAAAAGATTCTATCTCCCATGGTAGGAACCTTCTATGCTCAGCCATCCCCAGAAAAGCCATCCTTTGTTAAGATAGGAGATGTTGTAAAGCAGGGACAATCCGTCTGTATTATAGAAGCCATGAAGCTAATGAATGAAATTGAAAGTGAAGTAGAGGGTGAAATTCTGGAGTGTTTAGTGGAGAACGAAGACATGGTTGAATTTGGCCAACCACTATTTATTGTTAAATAAAGGTTAAATAAATTCATATAAGAAGTATTTAGAATATATTTGTAAAATTGGCTATTAAGTGTTAAAATATGTAAAGTTCTTGTATTTATACAAAGAAGGGATTAATATGCTAAATATAGAAGATATAGAGAAGATAATACCTCACCGCCCACCCTTTCTATTTATTGATCAGGTAGAAGAGCTGGAACCAGGCGTCCATGGGGTAGGTAGGAAGTGTGTTTCGATGAATGAGCCATTTTTCCTAGGACATTTTCCGGGAAAGCCAGTTATGCCTGGGGTAATTATATTGGAGGCTCTTGCCCAAACCGGAGCCCTGGTAATGCTTTCTGTAGAGAAGAATGCTGGAAAGCTTGTGTATTTTGGCGGTATGGATAAGGTGAAATTTAGACGCCAGGTTGTACCAGGTGATGTTTTAAAGCTTGATGTTGAGATAATTAAAAACAAAGGAAATTTTGGCGTTGGTACTGCAATTGCCTATGTTGAGGATGATGTGGCTGTGGAGGCAGTATTTACATTTGTTATTGGCGAATAGGAATATAAGGAGAAACAAGATGTTTCAGAAAATATTAATCGCAAATCGCGGGGAAATTGCTGTTCGAATTATTCGAGCGTGCAAGGAAATGGGAATAGAAACTGTTGCTGTATATTCAGAAGCAGATAGAGAGGCAATGCATGTGCTATTAGCCGATGAGTCAGTATGTATTGGTCCTGATAAATCAAAAGATAGCTATCTTAATATGCAAAATATTATTAGTGCTACTGTACTTACAGGTGCTACTGCAATTCATCCAGGCTTTGGTTTTCTGTCTGAGAACAGTTCTTTTGCAAGAATGTGTAACGATTGCAATATAACCTTTATAGGGCCAGATGCAGATACCATAGACCTATTGGGAAGTAAATCAAAGGCAAGAGAGACCATGGAAAAAGCAGGTATACCTGTGGTGCCAGGATCTGTTGGTGAGATCGAAACCATTAAGGAGGCTGCCATACTTGCCAGCACTATTGGATATCCAGTTATGATTAAGGCCTCTTCAGGTGGAGGCGGTAAAGGTATGAGGGCGGTTTATTCAGAGGGTGAGCTCGAAAGCTCCATTATATCTGCTAAGAATGAGTCAAAAGCTGCCTTTGGTGACGATAGGGTATATATGGAGAAGCTAATTATTAACCCTAAGCATGTTGAATTTCAAATACTGGCTGATAAGCATGGTAATGTAATACACTTAGGTGAGCGAGACTGTTCAATTCAAAGAAGGAATCAGAAACTAATAGAAGAATCGCCATGCGCGATTATCAGTAAGGAGCTTCGCACCAGCATGGGAAATGCTGCTGTTAAGGCAGCAAAAGCAACAGGTTATGTGAATGCAGGAACAATAGAGTTTTTGCTGGATAGTAAAAATAATTATTATTTTATGGAAATGAATACAAGAATTCAGGTAGAGCATCCTGTCACAGAGATGGTTACTGGAATTGATATGATAAAGGAACAGATTATGATAGCCTGTGGTGATAAATTAATC
>CAZMYP010000086.1:0-8990 GCA_964570535.1 uncultured Herbinix sp. | reverse complement strand
ACCTGATATACATAATAATTCAACCAGTTGGTATACATAGTATTGGAATGGGCCCTCCAGGTCAGATTCGGACGTTCCTGGGGTTGGTTTGAGGTATAATAATTAACAGGCATTTCTGTATTCAGACCCTTGCTAATATCCCTTTTGTACTCCTGATCCAAAGACACTCTGTCATACTCTGGATGCCCCATGACAAATATTTGTTTTCCTTCCTTAGCCATTACAATAAACAAACCAGCCTCATCAGATTCTGCTAAAATCGTCAAATCCTCATTCTTTAAGATATCTTCTTTTAATATGGTTGTATACCTAGAATGCGGTGCATAAAAAACATCATCAAATCCACGAACAAAAGGAACCTTACGTTTAAGAACCCTATGTTCATATATACCAAATATCTTTTTGTCCAGCTTCTTTTTTTGAATTCCATAATGATAAAACAAACCAGCCTGAGCTCCCCAGCAAATATGAAGAGTTGAGGTTACATTGGTTTTAGACCATTCCATAATGTCCTTTAATTCCCCCCAATAATCTACGTCCTCAAACTCCATTAATTCCACTGGTGCTCCGGTAATTATAAGTCCGTCAAACTTACGATTATATACATCCTTACAAGTAAGATAAAACTGATCCAGATGGCTGGTAGGGGTGTGTGTCCCCACGTAGGTACCAGTTGTCAGAAAGGTTATATCCACTTGAAGAGGAGTATTAGAGAGGCTGCGAAGCAGTTGTACCTCTGTTTCCTCTTTCTTAGGCATTAAGTTTAAAATTGCAATCTTTAAGGGACGAATATCCTGTTTGGTTGCTCTGGTCTCATCCATTATAAAGATATTCTCATCCTCTAATATTTTTTTGGCAGGTAATTCACTTTGTATCCTAATAGGCATAATCATCACCCTTTTTCATAATTTTACATTAGTAAATTTTATAATATCACGGTCAAGTTAATAAATCAATATTTATTCGTCTTGATTTAGCTTTGATTTAGCTTCCACGTTTAACTTTCCTTTATATTATTGTGTTTCTTATCAGCAATTATTATAGTAGATACTTGTATCTTATAAGACCTTTTGATTGTTGATAACTAATTCAAAATGAAGGCCAAGTCTACTGGCTGCTCTCTTACATAATAGCATCCGTCCAAGGAATATCTCAAAATAATCCATAACTGGGCTTATGGAAGTATCGATAGTCAAATCCAATCTGATAATAGAATTATTATCGACTATTTCTATTTGTGATTTTTCTACTGCATAGTTGACTCTGTCATGAATATCAAAACTAGATAAATCTCGGTTTCGTACCCGGGTTCGTCTTACATCTGTTTTATCGGCTAGAATAAGGGCGGCTGCAATCGCACTAACTGGTACAGCTGTTCCCTCATCATGATTTCCTATAGCTGCAATTATCCTTGCATTATCCTCTGGAGAAGCCCCAAGCTGATCTAATAATCTAAACGCCATAACTGCACCACTCTGTGCATGCTCCTGACGATTAACAATGTTTCCAATGTCATGTAGATAACATGCTATCTGTGTCAATTCCACCTCTCTTTCAGGATAATCAAGTGTTTCGAGTATATACTTTGCTACCGCTGCAACCCTACCAACATGAGCTAAGCTATGCTCTGTAAATCCAAGCTCTGAAAGAGTCTGGTCCGCCTGTTTAATATATGTTTTTATGGCTTCATTCTCTCGTACATCTTTAAATGTTATCATAATATTTCCTTCCCAAAGTTATTTCAGGATACTAAATAGTAAATACTGTCTTCCTATTTAGACCTGTTCAATTAATTTAAGAAGCTCATCCTCTGTAATAGCTTTAACTCCCAGCTGATTTGCTTTGGTTAGCTTGCTTCCTGCATTTTCTCCTGCAATCAAATAATTAGTTTTCTTCGACACACTTCCAGATATCTTGCCTCCATGTTTTTTAATTAATTCCTCCATCTGCACTCGTCCCATGGTTGGTAAGGTACCTGTTAGAACAAATGTCAGTCCAGCTAAGCTCCCATTACCATCCATCTGCTCATTGTTTGTTTCAAAATTCACACCCACCTGTTCAAGTCTTGATAAAATCTTAATATTGTCTGGATTAGAAAAGAAATCTACAACTGCCCTAGAGCTTATATCTCCCATATCCCTTACATTAAGCAGCTCTTCATAGGTGGCATTCTTCAACTTATTTATGGATTTAAAATAATTCATTAATTCTGAAGAAGCCTGGCGACCTATATTACGGATACCAAACCCTGTAATAAGACGGTCTATATCATTAGCCTTACTGTCCTCTATTGCCTTAAGTAGTTTGTCGGTATTTTTCTCTTTACCAATCAGTCCTTTTTCAATCATAATATCTCGGTAGCTATTTAGATAGTAAATGTCGGCAATATCCTTAATATAGCCCTCTTTAATCAATGCCTCTGCATATGCCTCTCCAAAGCCTTTGATATCCATTGCATTTCTTCCAACAAAATTCAGAATATGCTGCGTAAGCTGAGCTGGACAATTTAGATTATTACATTTTATATCAGTAGTATTATCATCCCTTGCTGCATTTCCTCCACAAGAGGGACATACAAATGGGATATTATAAGGTACTGCATCCTCAGGTCGTTTTGATTTTACTACAGATAGAACCTCAGGAATTATTTCCCCTGCTTTTCTTACTACAATAGTATCTCCAATTCTTACATCAAGCTCATTAATTCTGTCCTGGTTATGAAGTGTAGCCTTCTCTACATTAGTTCCACACAAATGTATGGTGTCAAATATGGCTGTTGGAGTTATTCTTCCTGTTCTTCCTACAGATAGCCTAATATCTCTTACAACGGTTTCCTTTTCCTCTGGGGGATACTTATAAGCAACTGCCCATCTTGGTACCTTAGAGGTTGCCCCAAGGTACTCTCTGTCAGATAAACTGTCCACCTTTACCACTGCCCCATCAATATCATAGGAAAGACTGCCCCTAGACTCACCGATTTCAGTTATGGCCTCCCAAACCTCCTCAGCTGTCCTACATTTTTTATAATTCTCAATAACCCTAATTCCTTGACTACTAAGCCAATCCAAGCTTTCAGAGTGGTTTGTAAAATAAATGCCCTGGGCCTCTTGCACATTAAATCCAAAAAATGATAGTTTTCTCTCCTTTACTACCTTAGGATCTAGTTGTCTCAAGGTTCCAGCTGCACAGTTTCTTGGATTAGCAAATAGCTTCTTGCCCTCTGCCTCTAGTCTCTCATTGACAGCACTAAAATCCTCTGCCTTCATATAGACCTCTCCCCTAATCTCAAGAAAGGGTACAGACTCCTTAATACTTGCTTTAATATCCTTAATGGTTCTTATGTTCTCTGTTACATCCTCTCCATAATTAATTCCGTCTCCTCTAGTAATTCCCCTAATTAATTGTCCCTTCTCATACCGTAAGGCTACAGAGAGTCCATCAATTTTTCTTTCGACTACGAATACAGTGTCTTCCTTCTCCTTAAGTACCTTATCTACAAAGCTAAATACCTCTTCCTTTGAAAACACATCCTGCAAACTTAACATTGGGTTATTGTGCTTAACCAATACTCCTGCTTCCCTTTTCGCTAATCCCCCCACCATCTGAGTTGGAGAATCTACAGCCTGGTATTCAGGGTACTCTTCCTCAAGCTTTCTTAATTTTATATTTAACTGGTCATAATCATAATCAGAAATCTCAGGATTATCTTGATTATAATAACGGTCATTATGGTACATTATTAACTCTCTTAAGTCCTCAATCTCTTGCCTTATTTTCATATAAACTTCCACGCCAGCCTTTCTATTAATATTCAAATTTTATTTTCATCTCAAAATTCCCTTTCTTCATTTTTATCTAGTAATCGGTTTAATTCTTCTATTTCTCTATTAGTTACATTTCTCCAAATTCCAGTCTTCAGCCTGCCAAGGTTAATATTCATAACTCGGATTCTTACAAGCCTTGTCACTTTGTAGCCAAGATGCTCACACATTCGCCTAATCTGTCTATTTAAGCCTTGTGTTAGTATTATTCGGAAGGTATTCTTATCAATTACATTAAGATCACAAGGATTTGTAACTGTATCCAATATTGGAACTCCCTCTGACATACCCTTAATAAAATCTTTGGTTATCTCCTTATTAACAGTAACAATATATTCTTTCTCATGACCATATCTTTCCCTCAGGATACTATTAACTATATCCCCATCATTAGTTAACAAAATTAATCCCTCGGATTCCTTATCCAGCCTTCCTATTGGAAATATCCTAGTGGGATATTTAACAAAATCCACAATATTGTCAGGTTCCCGTGGATCTGTAGTGCAGACAATTCCTGCAGGTTTATTTAAGGCAATTAAAACTCTTTTTGTAGTAGTTTCTACTGGCTTACCACAAAAGGTTACTTTATCCCCTGGCTTTACCTTGGATCCTATAACTGCAGGTTTACCATTGATTATTACCTTGTTCTCTATAATATATCGATCTGCCGCTCTTCTTGAACATACTCCAGCTTCACTTAAAAATTTATTAATTCTTACACCCTCATCAACTATATATTCTTGATGCTTTCCCTTATTATTCATGTCTGTATCGCACCTTCTCTTTCTAGAACTTCAAATGTCAAATAAGAATAATTATATATTATTTTACTACTTTAGTCCACCAAGAAAGAACTTCACCTTTATAGGTATCCGTTTTACCTAGAGTAGTTTTCCTTAGTGAAGACAAAAAAACTGCTGTCTAGTATTACCTAAAGCAGCAGCTTGTTATAGTGTTTACATTCAATTGTTTAGTTTGATGAATTCTCTGCCTTATTGGCCAAATCATCAAGTCCATTCCAAAAGGTCATCAAATCCTCGTCCTTGGACTTAGCTTCCTCACTTCTTAAATTGGTTGTTTCAATCAATTCTAAAACATCCATGTCAATATTTCTTGCATTAAAATAATCTAAAAATTCGGGTTTTATATCGCTAGCTATCTTATAATTTCCTTCATCATCAGTAACTAAATAAAACTTTGATAATCCTGGTGCTAAGGTATTAATACTTGAGAACTTAATCTCATGATAAGCATATACAATAAAAGCTTTGTCTTCTATGCTCTTCTTAATATAAGTATTAATATTCCTATACTCTTCTATATACTGCACCATATTCTCCAGCTCTTCTCTTGTCTCAACCTTAGTAGGATCAAGATAAATAGATTTCAGTTTATCTACATCGCAGGCTGCCTTAGCTGCATAATACTCTTCAAAAAATGCATCCACCCCTTCATTCTCCTCCAGTGGATATACTGGAATTGGTGTAGGCGTAGGTGTAGGCGTCACTGTTGGAGCTGCTGTGGTAGTTGCTATTGATTCTGCTGAAGCCATATCTTCTAATCCATTATCAATTGCTGACATAGCAACTGCTGCTTCACTACCATTAGTATCATTTTCATTACTATCATTATCAGGCACATCAGCCATTCTGCTATCTGTTGTACCAGCTTTATCCTCTGCTCTAGGCTGTTCCTGGGTTATTGAAAAGGTTAACAGCCCAATACCCATTGTGCATAAAGATGTTAAGAGCACTATTTTTTTATATTTTAATTTCATAGTAGGATTATACTCCTTTACATGCTTGAATCACTTATAATGTTATAGGTATTTTAACAAACCAGAGGCCTAATGTCAAGCCTATAATTAACTTTTATGTAATACATTTAATAAATTTGTAACATTTAGCTGTTAATCCAACCTTTACTTTGTTTTCTGATTAGTTTATAATCCTATAGTAATGTTTGATAATAATATCTGCACCTGTAGCTCAGTGGATAGAGCGTTCGCCTCCGGAGCGAAAGGTCGCTGGTTCGAATCCAGTCAGGTGCATTTTATATTTACTCCTTTATTATTCGGACAATAATGACCAATCCACTTCTATCTGCTCAATATCAATTTTGTTCTCTTCTAATGATTTAAATGCTTTTATCCAGTCTGCTTGTTTTGGAAGCTTATCTGAAGGTCCTGTATATTCAGGATAATCTCCATACTCCCCTCGCATTAATTTAATTCCATTAAGCTCCCACCATTCCTCGTCTGTTAGGCGGCTGTCACTAATAAATTCATAAGAGGAGTACACCGAACCCCTTGATAGGTATAGCTTATCTTCTACAGGTACAACAACATATATATAATCAAAGTTACCTGTACCTAAGGACAAATAGTATCCTGTACTAGATGCAACATCAGTTACAAGCATATCTGATATATCCAGTTCCATTTCTCCGTCTTCATCCATCAATACATATACGAAGGCGTTCGAAATATCTTCCATCCTTCCTCCGTAATATAAGAGCTTGTAATACTCCTCATCTGTCAATTTCTCATTTCTTAACTCCTTGATACTACAATCAATTAATAGCTGAAGCAGTTCCTGATATTTTATTGCTGCATCTTCCAAATTAGTGCTTAGCATATCTCTTTCTCTTAATACCTGCATAGTATGTTCTGTAAGATAGAGAAGCTTACTGTAAAGATAGACATTAGGCTCCACATAGTGATACTTTGCTTGTTCGTACTCAATGCCTCCTCCCATTTCTGCAGTGCTCTGCTTCCCGTAAAGAACCGTATCATGCTTAAGCTCTGTATAGCTTGCAAGAGAAGCATTTAGTGACTTCGCTCTCCAAGCATCATTGGTCATAAAGTATGGCATCCCAGAAGCTTTATCATATTCAGTAAGATTCTCCTTTATAGTCCAAAGCCAACCATTGTAAAGATTTTCTCCCCAGATATCTACTCCATAGCCTGCAATAGTATCTTTTAATTCAAAATATTTCTCTTCATATTTTGGCCAGTCCTCATGAGGCTTATAGTAATTAAACAAAAGCTCCTCAGCATACTCACTCCCAAGAACCCCCATAGTGTCAAGAGCTGACGGAAGGGGTCTAAGATATGGTTCTACTAGATTCTGCATAATAAAGCTATCTAATATATAGCGCTGCCCCATATATCGAAACTGCTTATTTGTAGGGGTAGATACTGTAACAAGCTTGCCCTGTATCCTGGGTTCTGGTAATTTACCCACCTCTTCAATTAACTTATCATAAAATTCTTTATCATTTAATATATTTGGATCCTCGTTATCACCAAAGACATTTAGTCTTAATCCATTCATAGTAAATACATTTATATCATCCGATACTCCTACATATTGCTCTGTGGGCTGATATATATTATTCCATAGCTCAGCATTAGAGATAAAGTCTGTATCTAGGAAGGTAGTGTATGACATAAGTAAGGATTGAAGTATATTTTCATATATAATATTGCCCTCATCATTCGCAAAAGGAAGAGGTGCTATACCAAACCACATCATAGTTCGAAAGAATCGCCCCAATTCATCACTTCTTGTGTAATGTCCTCTTATTGTAAACTGAGAATAATCCATGTCAAAATCAAGGAGAGGTGATTTTATGTATCCCCCCGACTGTTCAATCAATTGATACTCTTCTTTTGCAATCCTTAATAGGTCTTCTCTCACCTCAACATTCAAATCCCAGGTATTAAGCATAAGCATTCTAGCTACCAAGAAATAAACAATATTTTTTTCCTGCAAAAGCTTCAAATCCTGGTCTTCTAGGGCATCCATAAGCTTAATAGAATTATCCAGCATTTGTCTTGTAAGATGATCCAAGTAATCATATAAATAATTAGATTCAACATACATTAAGGATTTATTATAGAACTGATGATAAAGATGCAATACCGAATCAGATGTAATAAAGTTAGGAACTGCTAAGTATTCATTTGAATCATATACATAATACATTCTAGAATCGTTACTTGGCAGAACTACAAATCCATTTTCTGCAAGCATCTTCTTTTGATCCTTGGTAAACCCAGGAAAACGATCTATATTATCAATATTCGAAAGATCCTCATTAATCACATAGGGATCTACCTTAGACTCAAAGCTTGGCATAATAAAATCTGGCTGCTGTACCCCCACTAATGTAACAGCTGACCATTCCTTATTTAACTGAAGTAAGTGAGGTTTATTAGCCTTGGGATCATTGTCTGGATCCTCGGCATCCTCTTCAGTTACCTTCTCTGGGTCCTTTGCTGTATCTTCCTGAATAATATTTTCGTCCTGTGTATCCTTTTCGTTGACTACTTTATTACCTTTACTGCATCCGGTAATAAATAAGCAGAAACACAATGTTATAGCCACAAGTCTTTTCATAATATACTTCCTCCTCCTTAACATAATAACTATATAATAATTGTAAGTTTCTTCTGCCTAATCTACAAGCTTTCCATCCTTTGCAGTAAGTACTTTTTTTATCTTTGATTTATCCATGATAAATGAAATCTCTATTCGATTATCATCTGTTATAGTCAAATTATCAATTTTAGGATAGTTTATGCTCTCCAGTATTCTAAAAAAGCCGAAATCAAACCAGGAATAGACACTTATTCTCTCCTTATCCTCTTCCAGCTGTTCAATAAAAATAAGTTCATCACCCGGTGCAGATAGTAAATCCTCTACATAAAACTCCCTCCAAATTCCTGCAATCTGTGAGCCGGTCCATTTCTTCACTAATATACTCTTATTAAAATTGAAAATAAACATACGGTTCTTTAATTCATTATCAAAATATGTGGTTTTCCTAACCGCTATAATAACCTCTTGGCAGGCATCCCCATCAATATCTGCAACTTCAATCTTCCATGGCATTAAATCTTCAAAATCATTTTCATATATCCTTATCCACCTGTCATTTCCCTTTTCCAAAACAACAAAAATATCCCCATAATCTTTTTCACCATTATTACTAACTAATAGATATGCCAGAGTATTGCTAATAGTATAGTCAATTATCATTTCATTTTCATATAAAGCTTTTGTTAATTCATCCTCCGGTTTGTTATTGGTATGATTTTGGTAAAAATATATTACAAATAAAAGTACTATAATGCCCAAAGGATAAATTAAATATCTGATTCCA
>CAZMYP010000085.1:0-8993 GCA_964570535.1 uncultured Herbinix sp. | reverse complement strand
TTCAGAAATATAAGGGTCTCTATGAAGTAGAGGTGGAATTTGCTCGATATGTTGACTCCTTTCTAGAGAATTCGGATATTGATGAAAATATAGAAGATACAAATGCTCTAGCTTTATTCCAAATTTATGGTTGGACACTAGATTATAGAATCAACTCAATGGAACAGAAAATCAATAACATCAATAACTTAACAGGTTTTAATCCCAATGCATATTATTTTGCATATAACAATGAGCTTTCGAAGGATATCGGTCTGGATATGAGCGGATACTCAAACACCTCAGGTATAACGGTTGATATATATAGGATCTATGAGAGTATGCCACGGGATTTTTATCCAGCAAAAAATGGTAGGGGAATAGTTGTTAAGGATGGCAATAAAATAATTGGTGCATTTATCAGCTCAGGAAGACACAGTGCTTTTAACGCTTGTAGTCTGAAGGGAAATAGCTTTGAAAAAGTAACTGGTCAAAATGTTAATGTATGGCTTGCAAGCATGGTTCAAGCGGATGAATTCGAAGAGGGAATATCCACCTTAGAGCCTGAGGAGGTTATTGAAAAATACTTCTTGGCATTAAATAAAAAGGATGCAAATGCAGCACAATATTATATCTCTAGAGCAGTTCTATTGGATAATTTGACATCAAATATGCTTAACGAGGAAATATTCAATGAACGGGTGGTCTTACCCTTATCTGGTACTGAGATAGGATCAAGATCAAGCTTGAGTAACTTAAAATCAGCAAAGCTACTAAAAGTAGAGCCAATTTACAAGGCTAATAGTAATTCAATAACTTTTAATGTAACAATGGATATGCAATACAAAAAGGAATGGTTCAACAATAGCGGAGAGCAGTTTTGGAATTGTATTATGATATATGAATCTCCTCAGACAGGCTGGAAGATAGTAGAGTTTGGACATTAGTGGTTAAGAGCTGATAAGTTACTTTATCAGCTCTTCTAATTCTTCAGACAATTCCTTTGCTAGGATGACATCATTGTCCTTTAAAGCCCTTGTTATTTGTGTTTCAAGTGATAATTTCTTTTGTTCAAATTCTAGATAGTCTTTTTCAAAATGCTTAGCATAAATCATTTGTCTAAATTTACGTATGCTCATTTTTCTAATCGTCTTGTTATCAATAATTAAGACACTTTCCACACAATTTATGATTGTATAGAAATCATGAGAAATCATTAATACTGCGCCTTTGAATTCATTTATGGCTTTTTCCAGGGCTATTTGTGAATAGGTGTCTAGATGACTTGTTGGTTCATCAAGAAGTAACAGGGTTGCTTTTGTCGCAGCAACTTTAGCCACTTGAAGTATGTTTTTTTCACCACCAGATAAAGAACCTATCTTCTGCTTTAAGTGTTCCTCCTCAAATCCATAGTTAAGAAGATAGGATTGAACCTCATAATTTGTATTAAGGCCAGCATCTAAGAATTCCTCAAGTATAGTATTAGATTCATTTAAGATTTCATCATGAAGCTGTGATAAATAAGCAACTTTGCTATCTTCACTAATATGAATAGATTCATGGTTGTTTTTATAAATATCTCGAAATAAAGTCGTCTTTCCAGTACCATTTGCACCGATAAGAGCTACCTTTTCATTGGATTTTATCTCAAGGTTAACATGTTCGAAAAGAAGATCATCAAAAGACACACTATAATCAGAGACCGTTAATATAACTGTATCTTCAACTAAATTGTCCGCATCTAATTGGATGTCTGGTTGTTTTATGTCTACGAAGGGATCTTTGATTCTCCGTGCTTCCAATCGATCTTTAATCTTGATTCTAGCCTTTAAAGCTTTGCCTCTAGCAGCGTCTGCATCATAATCTGCTCTCGATCTTAGCTTTTCAATTATTTTATCATTTCTCTCGATTTCTTCAGAATCAGCAGTGGCTAGCTCTTGTAGCTCAATCTTTCTTTGGAGTAAAGAGAAATTATAGTCAATATAGGGTCCGTCAAATTCTTGAAGGTCCTTATTCTCTAGATGCAAAATCTTATTAAAACAATGATTTAATAGGTAGCGGTTGTGTGTTATAATCAGCATGGTTCCTTTGTGAGAATTGATTAAATCCTTAAGTGAGTTTAGATTTTCAAAATCCAAGAAAACATCAGGCTCATCCATAATCATAAGGTCAGGGCTGTTTAGCATTTCCCTAATCACTTGAATAATCTTAAATTCCCCACCACTAAGCTTTGAAACCATTTGATTTTCAAGCTTGCCTAGGTTGGCAAGATTTAGCTTTCTTCTAATATTTTGTTCAAAATTATCTCCATCAATTGCATTATATAAGTCTAAGGTTAGCTGATAACGCTCAAGTAAAGCATCTAGATCTGAAGAGGTCTCCATTTCAGTATAGATAGAGGACAGCTCATTTTGCAGTTTGATAAATTCTTCCGCCATATATTCGAAAGCTGTAACTTCTTTTGCTAATTCGGATTGGGAGAACTGACTTACATACCCAATTCTACAATGGGGAGCGATATCCAATGTTCCATCATACATATACTTATCTGGATGCATAATAATATCTAGAAGAGTGGTTTTACCGCTACCACTTGTCCCTATAAAAGCACAGTGTTGACCTTCTTCTAGTGTAAATGAAATATTATCAAATAAATCCTTTTGCGGAAATGAGTAGGAAAGATTATGTGCTTTTATCATATTATTACCTCGCTTAATCATTAAAAGAGCCTTAACTCTTCTATTATAGTCTTCACTTATACGTAATTTGCCTGATTAAGATAGTGAAGATAATTTTATATACCGAGGAAGTGTAACATTTTTTCTGTATAATATCAATTATTTTATAATAGGAAAATACAAGCAAACCATTTTCATCATAAGGTGAGAGTAAATAGAGAATATTAAGAGGAGATGATAGAAATTTTTACTACTTTGTGGTAGTATTCATACTAAGACATAGTTGATCAGTACCAACGTATCTACGACTGAATCTAGGGGGAATGAAATGAAAAAAGCTATAAATAGAATTTTGTTGATTATAGTCATTACTATAGCTACCTCATTAACAATGTTAGAATCTAAGGCAGTTGAGGAAAAATTAAGCGATAAGATAGTCCCAATGGAGAAAAGTGAGGTGCTTGCAGATATGAATCAGATAACCACATATAAGAGCTCTGAAACCTCAAGTATATTAATAACAAAGGAAGTTAAAGGAATCAGCATCAAACCAATAAATGCTAGTGCTGATGATATCACATTAACCATTCAAAATAAAAACATTTATAAGGGCAAATATGATAATGGATATTTGGCCTTCGGCAAGACGGACATTAAATCATCAAAATCTAAGGATTATAGAACCACCAAATGGTTTCCAGTCCTTGCTAAGCAAGGGGAAAGCCTAGTGCTCAGTGGAACAGCTCACAATCGAGCAACCTGGCAGTTCAAGACATCTAGTGGAAAGATATTAACAGAAGTAGTAGCATCACAAAAATTTGGAGAGATTAAAGATGTTCTCCAAGACAAAACTGTTTCAAAGATTGATATACCTGAAGATGCAGTATTAGCACGTGTCTATTTTGCTAACTACAAAGAGCAGAATGCCTCTTTATTAGACAACCGTCTTCAGATTGAATATGGAAAGATTCCAACAAACTATCAGCCTTCCATTCATAAAACGATTAAGCTACCAACCATAAAGAAGGGAAATAGTATTAGCTTTGAGGATGGTAAGTGGAGCGCCCTAAATAAGAATACCTCAGAAACAATTGATTTGAAAGAGATTAAGCTACAGGTAGGAGACACCTTATCCCTGTCAAGCAATAAAAAATGCGAGATACAAATAACCTGGAAGAAGGAAAGCAATACCATAAAGACTGGCAGCTATGGGGTACGATGGAAGATGGATGATAGAAACCCAGTATGTGAACGGGTAGGGGATGCTGCAGGTCTTCATTTTAATGCGGTAGAAGGATCGACACAGTTAACTCCCTATGAAAATAATTTTAATAAAATATATCCCTGGTCAGAGATAAAGGTCTGTGCTGTCAAAATACTGGATGACAAAAGCCGTAAGATAATTTACGAAGATGAAAAAGGGTTTTCATTGGATGGCAAAGCAGGGAACATTATGGTTGAAATCCCTAAGTTCTATTGTAAACGTGAAATAATTGATAATTATGAATACCTATGGATAAGTTCAGTTAAGCAAGAGGGATTTAGTCTTGATCCATCCTTTATCAGCTCCGATGGAGAAATTGATCATATCTATGTGGGAGCTTATTTATCAAGCATTAAGGATAACAAACTAATAAGTGTCAGCCAATCATATCCTCTAATAAAAAAGTCTTTTAACCAGTTGAACAAGCTGGCTAAAAACACTAATGGATTTACAGGCTGTGATCTACTTGCAATTATGACTGTGCAACGACTGTACTTGGTTGAAACAGCAGTACTTGACTCCCAGTCCATCTTCTCCGCTAATGTGAATATGCCATACTTATTAAAGGATAAGACTACTTCTTATTATGCTATAAAATCAGAGGAGCAGGCTAATACTATCACTGTGAAAAAGACCAATATGACTCTAAAATTTCACAAAGGGGATGCGGTTTCAGTCCTTGGTAGCTGGAAGGAATTTGATAATAGTGAGGAGTTTTTAAGAGAGATTACTAGCATTAGTGATTTGGGTAAGGGGACATTGGATATAAGATTTTCAGGAAAGCCAGTTGATATTACGAAAGGGGTGACAGGTATAACTTGTATTCCCTCAAAGAATGGAGAAACGGATAAGCTTATTGGACTAACAGGTGCAGTTAATTCAGACAGAGGACAATCCTCTTTCAAATACCGTGGGATTGAAAATTTGTGGGGAAATGTTTCGATTCTACTAGATGGGGCTTATGTGAAGAATTCTGAACTTTATATAAACTACCCAGATAATAAAACAGTTAAAATAAATTATATGCTTCCAGTACAGAACATACAGTTATCTCCCAAGAAATTTGGTGAGCCTGCAAATATGATTGTAAAGAGTATGGGTTATGATGAAAACAATCCACTTGTTATGTTCCCAAGTGAAATTGGAAATGGTGCCCTCACTTCAACTTATTACTGCGATTCTTGGTATAACCTGGCGAAGGAGGATGTGACTTATATCCTTACCTATGGAGGGGCATGGGATAATAAGGGATATGCAGGTGTGTTTAACTTCAGAGCAACTTTTACCAAAAAAGAAGCAATTCCTTTCAATGGTTCTCGCATCATGTTGAGATAGAAATGCGGTAAAATACGGATAGAAAGAAAAAATAACTGAGTAAAATAGGCGTAAAACAGGAATGAAATATATTACTAATAATGGATTTGTCTTTCTTGACAAACCGTTATCATAGGTATATTATAGTTTAAATAAATTAAGAACACAAAGACACACATATTGCAGGCCTTTGCTCTATGTGTGTCTTTGTCAAGTAATCTAATTGATTAATATAAGGAAAGGATGATAAAAATGCAGGCATTGATATTAATACTTAAGCAAATTGACTTAATCGACAAGATTCTGCAAGAACTTGTAGAAGAGGGAATTCAAGGAGGAACAATACTTGAAGGATCAGGAATGGCTCAAACATTAAGTGATCTACATGATACACCCATGTTTGGCATACTCAGACATTTATCTAAAGAGGATGGACTTGACGCAAGCAAAGTCATGATATTTGTATTAGATGATGAACGAGCAATTGTAGCTAGAAATACGATAAAAAAAGCAGTGGATTTAAGCGCTGCTAACACAGGAATAATGTTCTCCATACCTATTACATATGTAGAAGGGCTTGGTGAAAAGTAATGCAGTCAGATATATTATTTAATCTAGCAATTTCCTTGATATTAGGTCTGTTATCAAGCAAAGTAATGAAAATAATAAAGATGCCTAATGTGACAGGCTATTTAATTATAGGATTGCTGGCAGGGCCTTATTGTTTGAATATATTATCTATAGAAGTAATAGAGAAGTTTTCTATAATACCAGAGGTTGCTTTGGGATTTATTGCATTTTCAATTGGTGCAGAATTCAAATTATCATATTTAAAGAAGGTTGGAAAGGCACCTTTAATTATAGCTTTTACAGAGGCATTTGGAGCGGTATTATTAGTGGATTTAGTACTTATTATTGCAGGATATGATATATCATTTGCCCTTGTGTTAGGTGCGATTGCAGCAGCTACTGCACCAGCAGCAACATTGATGGTTGTGAGACAGTATAAGGCAAAAGGACCCGTGACAAACACCCTACTTCCTGTTGTTGCAATTGATGATGCGGCAGCATTAATACTATTTGGAATATCAGTGGCTATATCAAAGGCAATTACATCAACAGGCACGACTTCAATAGCTAAAACATTATTAGACCCTTTTGTTGAGATATTAGGAGCTTTAGTATTTGGTGCAGTACTTGGTGTAGTTATAGCATTTGCTACAAAATGGTATACTGGCAGGGGAAATAGATTAGTTGTATCAACAGCAATGATATTATTATGTATTAGTGTATGTAATGCCTTAGGATATTCTTCATTGTTAGCATGTATGGCAATGAGCGCGGTATATGTAAATCTATCAAAGGTAAGTAACAAGGTATTTGATTTGATAGATAGATTTACACCACCTATTTTTATGCTTTTCTTCTTCATATCAGGAGCTGAATTGAATCTTACCATCTTACCAGCTGTAGGTATTATTGGGATACTCTATATTGTTTTTCGTGTTATTGGAAAAGTCTCGGGGGCGGCTATTGGTGCAAAAATTAGTAAATCAGAGCCTGAAGTTAGAAAGTACTTAGGCTTTACATTAATTCCTCAAGCAGGCGTGGCAATAGGTCTAGCAAGTGTATCAATGTCAGTTGTACCTGAGTATGGCCAGAAGATAAGAACCATTGTCTTATGTGGAACAGTTGTTTACGAATTAGTTGGACCATTAGTTACAAAATTAGCATTGAAAAAAGCAGGTGAAATTACTACATACTAACAGGAGGACCTGATGTTACTGATTATACCTTACATTATAGTAGTAAAAATGAGGATCTTTCAGAGACCTTACATACTTATTTTGCAATAAAATGACCAATGAATTTAATGGGTGAAGTACGCTCAACTATAATTCATAAAGTAAAAGATTCCTGTCACGTGAAACTGATGTGACAGGAATCTTTTTATTTAAGCGGATAAGGGAAATCTAATATAGGCAGCTAATGACATATTTAGTAGCTGCCCCTAATAAAATGAGGTTATAGTTTACTCTCCAAACTCTTTAAGCCCATCTGATACTTCATACGTATATATATCCCGATTTGCTGTAACAATATCCTTAAACATCTCTGCACCATCGGTGTATCCCTTTGTTGAATAGGAGAACCATGAGGTCCCAAGGTATGAAGTTCCTAAAATACCTTTATATGAGGTAAATATATATTCATCTTTAGGAAGACCTACAAGACCATCATATTCTACTGGAAAATAAACTTCTGTAGTATCAAACTTCCCTTCATCACTAGAAAGAGTGGCCGAATAAACAATTATATATTTGTTGTTTTTGTCATAGCTGGCCCCTTGGTTTTTGGATATTAGAAGATACTCTCCTTTAATGGCTAAGCCTTCTATGTGTGAGCTCGAACTATAATCTTTAGCAGCATAGTTCTCGATTATAGTATTGACTTCACTAATAAGTTTATTTCTATAATCATCACTAATATCGCTTAATTTGGTAATTGATTTCTGCTCAGCATAATCCTCAAATCCATCTCCAGATTCCACTATATAGCTATCAAGATTTGCCTGTGCAAGCTCCATATAGCAAATTAAAGGATTTATATATCCCTTAGTATAATAAGACCAGGAATTATCAAAATTCGAGCTTCCAACAACACCACTTTTGCTAACGTAAGAGATATCGTTACCGTTCTTTACGATATTACTGAATTTAACAGGGAAATATACCTTGCTTGTAGTAAATTTTCCTTCAGAATGAGACACCATACCACTGTAAATAATATATAGATCATTAGTGTTCATAAGAAAGTTAGACCCTGTTTTACTTGAATTTAAAATATAACCAGCATAAGTTAAGTCACTTACACTACTTTCTTTGTTATATGAGCTTGCTATATAAGCTAGTATAGTATCGTTGGTCTCTGATTTTATAGCATCCACAAAAGTAGAAGTTAAATCGGAATATTCATCAATATATTCTTCCAAGCCTTCTACTACATATTGTTTTTCCTTTTCGGTTAAGATATATCCGTTACGTAGCGTATCAGCATCGGACAAATCTATTGAAATGGTTACTACATCTCCATTTCTCAGATCATTTCTATTATTTACAGAGAAGGAATATAGATATATATAGGAATTATCGTTATTGTAATCATAGCTTACCTTGCCATTAGGAGCGATGCCTGAAAAACTCACTGATAAATCCTTAAAAGGATCTATTTTTTTAATAGGCCTAAGTCCTTTGACTTCTTTTGTAACACTATCCCCTGTAAACTTTATCTTTACTTTTTTTGCTATTTTATTGTCGTAAGAAACATCGACTTTATATTGGATAATAATATCATATTAAAAATTAATGTCAATCAGACTATATCTTGAGCAGCTCTGAAAGGTAAACTACTTTGAAGTAAATATACCACATTAAAGTTGCAAATTGCAGCAGGATTATCAGAAGCAAGACTTAGTAAGAATACTAAGTTAATATAATGCAATAAAAAATCTAAAAAAAAAGCAAATTATTATCTGTTTTTCACATTGTAAAAAGCGATGAATGGTAATATTATAGAATTTTGTGATAAATACTTATTGGAGGCGAAAGAGTAATGGATAAATTAAAACCCAAGTTGTTTTCTGTAATGAAATTCTATACTAAGGAGCAATTTATTAAGGATGTTATTGCAGGTATAATTGTAGCAATTGTAGCAATGCCCTTTGCTATAGCATTTGCATTGGTCTCGGGGGTAACACC
>CAZMYP010000084.1:0-9265 GCA_964570535.1 uncultured Herbinix sp. | reverse complement strand
ACTCCCATATTACTAGAAATTGATTTTCAGTAATCTGTCGATATTATTTATATAGGGGGTATTTGTTTGAGAACAGAAACCGAAATGATGGATTTGATTATGAACAAGGCGATAGAAGATGAAAGAATTCGCGCTGTCGCCATGGATGGATCTAGAGCAAATAAGAATGCATTACATGATCAGTATAGTGATTATGATATAGTATATTTTGTTACAGATGTAAGAGACTTTACTAAGGATAAAAGTTGGATTAATTATTTTGGAGATATACTTATTGTTCAGTACCCGGAGGACTGGTACAAGCACCATTATGATTATAATAGTCATGATACATTTCCGTATTTAATTCAATTTGCTGATGGTAATCGTATCGACTTAACAATGGTTGATATTCGAAATATTGCAGGGGAGAAAGACAATAATGAGCCCAGAATAGTTCTGCTTAATAAAGATAATTTCAAAGAATTAAAACCAATAGTTGATGAAAAGGCATTTTATCTTAAGCCACCAACAGAAATGGAGTTTTATAATACCTGTAATGAGTTCAGGTGGATATCCTTGTATGTAGCAAAGGGGATATGTAGAGATGAATTCTATTATGCTAGATATGCTTATGATATGCTCATAATGGAAATGTTCATGAAGATGATTAATTGGAAAATCGGTATAGAGCATGGGTTTGATATTACTACCGGATACTTTAATAAATATCTTAAAAGGTTTCTTACAGCAGATGAAATGAAACGGGTACATGGCATATTTCCAAATGGTGAATATGAGGATATGTGGGATAAGCTATTTATTATATACGATTATTTTCATGAGCTGGAAGCATTGGTAGGAAGGCATTTTAATTTTTCATATGATAGTATAGAAGCAAAAAGAGTAAGAGAGTTTCTAGTAAATAAGAGATAGAAGACATAAAAATGGATTGATTCACCGGTAGAAATCGGTTAAATCAATCTATTTATATTTTATTTAAATATCATCGATATTGTTATCTGTGTAATCCTCAGAGATAAAATCGGAATCCATGGGAGTATTTCGTGTTACATCTTGCTTTTAATAAATTTCTATTATTAAGGTGTAAGAACTATAAAATCCAATATCCAATCAACTTATGGTTTTTCTTTATTAGTTTATGTACCATTCTTCTGGTATAGGATTACCATCTTCAAACAATTTGGGGTTGATTTTCAGATATTTTGTAGTTATTTCAGCCATTTTAACAGCATTACATAAATAACTTTCTGCATCACCAATCATACCTTTTTTAGCTATTTGGTAATGCAAGAATGGATCAAGCATCTTATCATAATTAAAAGAGATATCACCATTAGGAAAATAGTGTGAGAATAAAGTTCGGTCCAATTCCTTACCATCAGGAGTAACTATTTTAAGCTTCCTAGGCTTTTCAGTCAGTCGATTGGGTATATCATTCCATTCTTCGACAAAATGTATAAAAGTATTCTTTTTTAAACTGCATCCCAGAAAGAGGATTTTAGCTTTTCTATCATATAGCTTTCCCCAGCATCCATTTCTTGAGCAAGGTGTATCAAAGAATTCTTCACCAGCAGTATACAAGGTAGCATCCTTACCAAGAGCGGCCACTGAATGTGTTGGATGGAGAGAGCGTACTACACCGGGTCTTTTTCGAAAAAGGTTTGTTAGTAGTCCGACGCATGAAGGTTCAGTCATAGGATTAAATACATTATATTCATCATTGATCTGATCCCAGGTATGAGTAGGAAAAATCAAAAGACCGTCATCGTCAAAATACTCTATAAAAGCATCTAATACAGTATCAGCTCCTCCTTCAACTTCTCCGATTGCCTTCATTGAAGAATGCACAAGTAAGGTGTCTGTTGGTAATATTCCAATCTTGAATATAGAATCTATTAAATCATGTTTTGTATACATAGAGCTACCTTCTCTCATTTATTAAATCACAAAATGTTAAGGGTACCTGGCACCTAAAATAATGTTAATTGATCATATTTTTCTTTTTCCTCAAATTTGTGTAAAAAGCTAAAGCATTTATTGAGGTCATATATTATACCGTGGGATGAACATTTATGTTTAAATATAGACATAAGCTTATTGTTATTGGGGCTTTCCACCTCATAAGAGTTGCCATAAGTCTTTATATAACGAGCTTTTAATCCTGGGAAATGATCATCGAGCTTATGATAGAAATACTCTCTATTCCCTTCTCTAAGAGTTAATCCCATTCCAAAGCAGATAATGCCATGTACCTTTGCTTTTATACAGTAATCAAGAATACCTCTGATATTTTCCTCTGTATCATTGATAAATGGTAGGATGGGGTCTAGCCAGACCACAGTAGGAATTCCATTATCACGCATAATCTTTAATACTTCAAATCGCTCCCTTGTAGTGCTTACATTGGGTTCTATAATTTTGCATAGGTCCTCATCATAGGTTGTCAGAGTTATCTGAACAACACATTTTGTTTTATCATTTATTTTCTTTAGCAAGTCTAAGTCTCTAAGGATTCTGGCGGATTTGGTCTGAATGGCTAATCCAAACCCATATGATTCAATAAGCTCAATACACTTTCTGGTATTACCAAGTCTTTCTTCTAAATGAATATAAGGGTCACACATCCCACCAGTCCCAATCATACATTTCTTTCTCTTGCGACGAAGAGTATCTTCTAGAAGAATAGGAGCATTACTCTTAACCTCTATATCTTCAAAATCATGATTAATCTGATAGCATTTACTTCTGGAATCACAATAGATACAACCGTGGGTACAACCCCTGTAGATATTCATTCCATTCTGAGCAGACAATATTCCTTTTGCTTCTACCTCATGCATACACTTCTCCCCTTGAGATGGATGATATGTTTCTAACAGTGTAATTCTGAGACTATTATAGCCTACCATATAATTATTTACAATAAACATGAAATGTTGGTAACAGATTAACTATAAATTGAAACAACATCCCTACAAGAGCACTAAGTCTAACGATAATTTGTCCATTATTAATAAATACAACCGTGGGTACAACCCTATAGATAATCATTCCGTTACAATACATCCTAACGCTATATATTGTCAATTAGATTTTGACATTATATAGCGTTAGGATGTATAATTTTACAGTAGGGAGTCGAGAAATAAGATGGAGGTGCAATATGAAGTTTAGAATAGTATCATTACCAGCATTTAGGGCAGCATCATCAGGAGTAGATAAAGATTTTGATTTTTCCCCGAAGGGGATTTTGGGCGAATTTAGTGAGTATTTTTCGGCCATTAAACCTTCTCCCAGAGATAGCTTTTTACCACGAGATTTTTTGTATTTTGATGATGAAAAGCAAGGACTTGTATGGATGTGGGCATTAAGTGAAGATATGAATAAGGGCGGCAATGAAATAATTGATTTTGAAGGGGGTTTTTATTTAACTTATGTATATAAAGATGGTGATAATGAAACCAATGGAAGGCTTTATGATGAAGCTTTGCAATTTATTAAAGCATCAGAAATTTATGAACTTGATATAAGGCCGAATCATTATGCTATGGGGCACATTATTACACCTGCAGAAATTATTGAGGCTCAAGGTTGGGCGCAGATGGAGACATTTATTCCAATTAAGCTAAAAAATAGATAGCAATACCGAATTATATGAAATGTTGTTATTTTATAAATTTGCAATGTCAAATTCAAGTTAGAAGAATATATAAAGGAGGATTTTCAATGAGAAAATTTATATTTAAACTATTATCTATAACTTTAATGTTTTCAATGGCATTAGTTTTAACTGGGTGTGTTGATAATAAAGAAGATGATGAAGACGAGCAAGCTGATTTAAAACCTGTAATATATCTATATCCAGAAGAAACAAAGGAAGTAAAAGTAGGTTTAGATTATAAGGGTGAATTAATTTGCACATATCCGACTTATGATGGAGACTGGAATGTAACTGCTCATTCTGATGGAACATTAATCGATAAAAAAGATGGGAATGAGTATTCATATCTTTTTTGGGAGGGTAATAGTGATGTAGAATATGATATGAGTAAGGGGTTTGTTGTAAAAGGTGAAGATACAGCCACTTTCTTAAGAGAGAAATTAGAGTATCTTGGCATGATACCTAAGGAATACAATGAGTTTATTGTTTTTTGGCTCCCCAAAATGCAAAACAACGTATATAATCTTATTACTTTTCAGGATGAAGTTTACACCAATAATGCGAAATTGGAGATTACGCCTGAACCGGATAGTATTTTGAGAGTATTCATGGCATATAAACCCCTTGAGGAACCTATTTCTATTGAGGAACAAACACTTGAAGCTTTTCAGCGTCAAGGATTTACTGTTATAGAATGGGGAGGAACAAAAATAATTGATTAATATTAAAACTGATAGATTAATAATTAGGAGATTTTCTTACAATGACTGGGTGGATTTATATGAGTATTTATCCCAAGAGAGGGTTGTTAGATACGAACCATATGATGTTTTGACAGAAAAGGAATGTAAAAAAGAGGCGGTAGTACGTTCTCGAAATAAGGCCTTTCTAGCTGTATGTTTAAGAGATAGTAATAAGTTAATCGGGAATATTTATTTTGAACAACAAGAACCCAAGGATTGTGGCAACTGGGAAATTGGTTATGTTTTTAATCCTATATATTATGGCAAGGGATATGCTACAGAAAGCTGTAGTGCAGTAATTGACTATGGAATTGAAAATTTTAATGTACGTAGGGTAGTGGCTATGTGTAATCCGGAGAATAAATCTTCTTGGAAGCTGTTGGAGCGACTGAAGATGAGACGAGAGGGGCATTTGCGTAACAACATATTTTTCAAGAGAAATAAAGAGGGCGAGCCTATTTGGATAGATACATATGAATATGCTGTTTTAGCAGATGAGTGGGAGAAATAAAATGAGAACAAATATAACTATAAGATCAGAGAACTAGTAATTCGTTCATTAAATGAGAGGTTATGTACCCATGATAACAACAAAAAGATTAATAATTCGACCTATAGAGAAACTTGATATTGATGATATATATGAATATGGAAGTGATGAAGATACAGGTCAATATATGTTGTTTTGGCCTAAATCTAGGGAGCAAGTAGAGAAATTTATAGATAATTGTATTAGTAAAATGAGTTCAGATGAGTTGATTTGGTATGAAAATGTAATCCAATTAAAGGACGAGCTAAAGGTAATTGGAAATATCACCTTAGAGGTCAGGGAGTCTGTAGCAGAGATTGGTTGGATTTCAAATAAAAAATACTGGAATAAGGGATATATGAGTGAAGCTGTAAAAGGAATTATAGAGCATGCATTCAGTGACCTTGGTGTTAAGAGGATATTGGCTACTTGTAGCGATAAAAACATTGCATCTTATAGGGTAATGGAAAAATGCAATATGGTTAAGATTAAGACTGAGAATAATCATAAATCATATAAACATGGTGCACCTGTAACATTTAACAGATTAATATATTGTATTGAGTTTTGTGCAAACCTTAGGCAATAGATTATCAGAGTTCTTAGAAGAGTTTATATAGAAGAGTTTATATAGAAGAAGTGGAGAGTAATGTTGAAGTAAAAGAAGGTGATATTGTGTTTTTTGAGATAGGACCTGAAGGTGCTCATCAATTATATAACCATACTGGAGAGCCCTGTAGGTATCTTGATATAAGGACAGAGGCTGGACTAGATATATGTGAATATCCTGACTCTGATAAGATTAATATAATTTAAAGTCGCGAAATATATGAGAGAAGTACAAGTGTAGATTATTATAAAGGTGAGGAAAATGTAAATGAAAGGTGGGATTATTAACTAAGCAGTTAAGAATACAAGCATGTTTATCGGAAAGTTTTATATACACAACTTAGAACACTTGTGACTTTAGTCATGAGAGGTTCAATATAGTAGGAGGAGATACTATGGATTTCAGGAAAGTATTCGACAGTATTCCGGAACAATTTGATGAATGGAGACCTCGGTATTGTGATGAACTTTTTAATGACCTAATAGAATATGCTGATCTTGGACCTGGTAAAAAAGTGCTTGAAATTGGTCCAGGTACTGGACAAGCAACAGAACCTATATTAAAGACAGGCTGTTCATATCTGGCTATTGAATTAGGAGAAAATTTTACACAGTTTATGCTCAATAGGTTTGGATCTTATAATAACTTTCAAATTGTAAATACTGACTTTGAGACATATGATTTTAAAAACACCAAATTTGATTTAGTGTATTCAGCTGCTGCATTTCAATGGATACCGGAGAAAATCGGATATCCCAAGGCCTATGATTTGTTGAAAAGTAATGGAACCTTTGCTATGCTGTTGATGAGACCTGACATACAGCCCGGTGGCGGATATACAGAGGAGCAGTTGTATAATAAGATACAAGACGTATATTCTGAGTTCTTTCACCCGGAAACCCCATATAAATGTAGATTAGATTATGACGCACGTGATAAATATGGCTTTGTTGATCTTGAATGTCGGGAGTATAATAAAACGAGAGAATACAGCGCTGATGACTATGTATCATTAATAGGAACTCACTCTGATCATTTAACTCTTCAAGAACCTAATAAGACGAATTTTTATGAAGGGGTTAGAGATGTAATTCGTAGTTTCGGTAATAAGATAACACTATATGATAAAATCACAATGTATTTAGCTAGAAAACCGTAGGCGAACAGAAAAAACTAATGAAAATAATGTAAGAGAAGGGGAATGAAAATGGAGAGTATTAATTTACGATATGAAACACCTCATGATTATAGGGCGGTTGAGGAATTAACAAGAGAAGCTTTTTGGAATCATAATGTTCCAGGATGTGATGAACATTACTTATTACATATAATGAGGAATTTGGATTCTTTTATAAGAGAATTGGATTTCGTGGCTGAATTAGATGGTAGTATTGTTGGCAACATAGTATATACTAAATCTAAAATAATCGGTGATAATGGAGAATGCTATGATGTCATTACTTTTGGACCGATTTCTGTTACTCCTGAATATCAGGGTTATGGTGTAGGTCGTATGCTGATTGAACATACAATAGGAATTGCGAAGGAACATGGATACAGAGCAGTCTTGATTTATGGTGATCCAGGATATTACAGTAGATTTGGATTTGCTGAGGCTGAAAAGTATGATATTAGAACTTACGACAATATGTACGCTGTTCCGCTTCAAGCACTTGAGCTATATCAAGGAGCTTTAACCGATTGCAGTGGTCGCTTTATTGAAGATTCAGTATATGAGATTGATGAGAAAGCTGCTAGAAAATTTGACAGGAGCTTTCCTGCCAAAGAGGAACTTAAAGGTTTACCTTCTCAGGAAAGATTTAATCAATTATTAAATATGAAAAGAATATGGAGTTAAAACATGGTAGATTGCCTTGTTGGTGTTTTAAGATTTGGATTGTTTTGGGACAATACACCTTTTTTGAATTTAATATATTTTGTGGAAAGCTATAGAAGAAGAGGCAAAGCGATTATATGAACAAATAGGATACACAGAGGTTGGAAGAATTCCTGATTTATACAAAAAGGGTGTTACTGAAATATTAATGATGAGAGTGCTTAAGAGTAATTAATGAAAAGTGGTGACGATAGTTATGAACTATGTAACTATTATGATAGGAGTGAAATAATGCAAATAGGAAAACTATTAGGCGTAGGTAATACAGCCAATATCTATGAATGGGAAGAAGATAAGGTACTTAAGCTCTTTCATAAGGGATATTCTGAGGAAGCTGTTAGAAAGGAGTACAATAATGCCATATCAATAGAAGATTTGAAATTTCTAAAACCCAAAGCTTATGAAATGATTTCTTATAATGGCAGAAAGGGTATTCTTTATGACAAGGTAAAAGGAGAATCCCTGCAAGATTGGATTATGAGGACAGGAAATATGTCACTATGTGCATATTATATGTCAAAGCTACATAAAGAGATTATTCAAAATGATATTCAAGATGTTCCATATTATAAGGATTTTTTAAAAAATCATATACCAGGCTCTATGTCAGCTGATAATAGAAAAGAATTACTAGAGATGATTGATAATTTGGCAGATGGTAACACACTTTGTCATGGGGATTTACATCCTGGAAATATACAGATATCAGAAGGTCAGATATATGTCATAGACTTTATGAATGTGTGCCAAGGTAATTATCTATATGATATTGCTAGAACAGTATTTTTAGTTGAATACACTCCGGTGCCAGCAGAGGTTCCAAACAGGGACATGATTATCAGATTTAAGAAGGATCTAGCAGACATGTATTTATTGCTTATGAATGTTACAAGAGATAGGATTCAGGATTATTTAGCTGTTATAGTCGAAGTAAGAAAGGGTGAATGTCCTGAATAAATCAATATATATGTCATTTGAGCTATAATTCAATTAGAAGTTATAATAGACAAGGAAGAGCATTCAAAAATAAGCAAAACTTGTGAGTGTTACTACAGTAATTTACAACAGTTATATTTATTATAAAAATTATGGTTTTTCAATTAAGGAATTGAAGAGTGGGCTCTTAAAACAGATGAGGAAAAATAGTGCATCATTCAGCCGAAAGTGAGGAATTAAATATGAAATTTAAAAAAATTGAAGATTATACACTAGAGGATATTTCTGAAATTTTTAAAGAATAAGTTGACGCTATACTAATAATTAACGCTGAACTTGACAGCTACAAGACTATTAGCAAAAAGGGAATATTTTCATATATAATCAAAGAAAGCGGAACTTATCACGACCTCATGGAAAAGCTATTTTTTAACTTAAACAATGGTTCAAACAAAATTACAAGAGACTATCATGTCTTTGTTCCTTCATTCGGAAAAATTCATGGCAAATACAGTAAAAGATTAAAGCTTGTATATGACAATACTACACATATAATTCAAATGATAATATATCCTATATACGATAATAATATCTATATGCTCATTCTCGACGAACTTGACAACAGCGAATATATACAGGAATTCCTAACTAATGAAAAAATCAATAATCTTCAGAATACATATCTCTTCTCCATGTATATTGACCTTATCAAGGACACAACAAGCAGTATTAGCGTTACGGAGATTTCTGATGAACCTATGAATGCAGTTGAATTGAAGTACACCGACTGGCGTATGATGATCGTAAATATGATTTGGCCTGACGACCAGCCACTCTTTCTTGAATGCACAGAGCCTGATTATCTTAAAAAGAACCTTGCACCGGG
>CAZMYP010000083.1:0-9481 GCA_964570535.1 uncultured Herbinix sp. | reverse complement strand
AAGGTGACATCTTGTGAAAGGAGACGATTATATGAAGGTTATAGCATTGAACGGAAGTCCAAAATTAAAGGGTAATACATATCAAGCCTTGAAAATTGTCTGTGATGAACTAGAGAAGGATGGTATTGATACGGAGATTCTGCAGATTGGTAATACGAAGATTAACGGCTGCATTGCTTGTTCCCGTTGTAAAGAAGGATATTGCGTTCATAATGATGATATAATAAACAATATGATAGATAAAATATATGAGGCTGATGGGGTGCTTCTTGGGAGTCCGGTATATTATAGTGGGATATCCGGTACAATGAAGTGCTTTCTAGATAGATTGTTTTATGCGAGTCACGGTAGAATGAGCCATAAGGTTGGTGCAAGTATAGCTGTCCCTAGGCGAAGCGGGGGTATGCCTGCTTTTGATCAGTTAAATAATTATTTTCTTATTTCTGAGATGCTGCTTGTTTCCTCCTACTATTGGAATGTTATCCATGGAGGTGCACCCGGGGAGATCTTAGAAGATACTGAAGGTGTATCCATCTTAAAAAATTTAGCTAGTAATATGAGCTGGGTTATAAAAATGAAAGATGAAACCAAGAATGTTCTGCCCTTACCTACAGCTTACCCCAGGTCTTGGATGAATTTCATTAGATAATTCGCCCTTCTCTTTATTTGGGATTTAATTACGGAGGTTTTTATGAGAAAATCAATTATATCTTTTCTATGTATTATAATTATATTTATATCTAGCTTCTCTGCTCCTGCTTATGCTGGTAGCTATGAAGATAAGACTACATGGCCAGAGGGCCCAGGCATATTTGCAGACGCTGCTATAGTTATGGAGGCTTCAACTGGTTTGATCTTATATGAAAAAAACATGCATGAGACTCATTATCCTGCAAGTATAACTAAAGTATTATCAGCCTTGTTAGTTATTGAAAATTCTTCTCCTGGAGATGTAGTAACATTTTCAAAGGACGCTATTTATAGTATTGAACGTGATAGTACTCATCTAGGTATTGATGTTGGTGAACAGCTAACCATTCAGCAATGCCTATATGGCATTCTTTTGGAGTCTGCCAACGAGGTTACCTATGGTGCTGGTGAGCATGTGGCTGGAAACATGTCTTCCTTTGTAGAAATGATGAATGAAAGGGCCAAAGGCCTTGGGGCTTTAAATTCGAACTTTACCAACCCCCATGGTCTTCCTGATGAAAATCATTATACAACAGCCTATGATATGGCTCTTATTACCAGAGAGGCTATGAAAAACCAGACCTTTAGAAAAGTCACAGGAACAAGAACTTATCAGTATCCTCCTACCAATAAGCAGGTTGAAACAAGATATCTTAGAAACCATCATAAATTTATATTGAAACAAGACTATAATTATGAGGGAACCATTGGAGGTAAAACCGGATATACCAGTAAGGCCAAATATACCCTGGTTACTATTGCAAAGCGAGGAGATTTGGAGCTTATTTGTGTAATATTAAAAGATGATACCCGGGCACATCAATACGAAGATACCATAAAGCTTTTGGATTATGGCTTTAACAACTTTTCAATATATCCAATTAATGAGATAGCTCTTCCTAATACAGTGCAGGAATCTCCTTTTTTCACTAGGTATAATACTATGCTAGATTCTTCAGATACATCAATTAAGACTGACGAAAATGGTTATTTAGTTCTTCCTAATATTGCTTCATCACAAGATGCAATAAAAGAAGTCTCCTTTTATCCAGAAGCGGAGATAAAGCAAGGTCATAATGTAATAGGAGCTATTTCTTATACCTATGATGGAATGTATGTTGGTGGTGCTGATATCCTATGTGATAATTTTGATACTCCCACCCTGATTCATACCGTAACAAATCCCATAACCCCTACCTCAGTACCTGATCTTGTCCATAAGCCTGTTGCTGAAGCTTCTAGTGGAAATTTCAAACCTATTATTATTGGTATGATTGTAGGTGTCTTTGTATTAATTATCGGACTTTACTTTGTATTAGTGGAAAAGCCTAGGCTTAAACGTAGACACGAATATAACAAAAAGCGTTCCCATCGTAAGATGGATTTTTCTGACGACAGTTACCTTGATTTATAATATTATTCTATTATTGGCCATAGGATTCAAATAGTTTAGCAATTTCATCTTTAGAAAGAGCCGCATTGGGATCGTCGTATAGAGGTTTTATTTCCAATTCGGCTTTATTTTTTTTCTTCAAATTCTGCCTCTTTATTATCCTCCTTCATGGCCTCTAAAATCTCATTTGCATGCTCCCTGCTATAATTAATAGCTATGTTAAGTGCCTTTGTTTGTCCCTTAATTACTTTATTCTGCATCTCAATTATCTGTGCTAATTTATTGCTTATATCAATAAGCTCCTCCTGCACCTTAGTGTCATTCTTTTTTACGGCAGCATAGGTTGCTTTTAGAATATTTAAAAGTTCTGTATACCTACTATCTGTCTCCTGATTTTGCTCCTGCTTTAGACTTTGTTTTTCATCCCACATAAGTCTATTCCCTTTGATGTCCTCTGATATATATTCCCATATAGAGTCAAGCCATAGGTATCCTGTAAGTATAACAACTATTCCAATCCCAATAATACTGAATACATGGGGTTGTGGTTTATTTATTAAATAGAGTTCTCCAAGCATTGATATTAAAAAACTAGTTCCAAACAGTATAATGCTTATCTTTTTTTTCACTTAATATCCCCCTTCTTTTGTATATTGAAATCTATGCTTGTATATTCGTAGGTATTCTTACCGTAAACTTTGATCCTTTTCCAAGCTTACTATAAAGTTCAATTGAACCGTTATAATAATTAACAATATGCTTTACAATAGAGAGGCCAAGGCCTGTTCCGCCCATCTTCTTACTTCTTCCCTTGTCTACTCTATAAAATCTTTCAAATATCCTCTGCTTTGATTCCTCGGGTATGCCGACTCCTGTATCCTCAACTATAATTATTACTTGCTGTCCCTCTTTAGTAACTAATATCCTAACCTTACCTCCCGGCCTGTTATATTTTATTGCATTTATGATTAGGTTACTAAATAGTTCATTCATATGACCATAATTCACGTTCATTACTAGGGGTTGACAATTCATTTCTATGGTTACTTCATTTTCCGCGGCTAAGGGCTTTAATGAAGAAATCAGGTCAGTTACCAGTGGACATATCCTAACCTCTGTAATAATAACCTCAGCCTCTTTTGTCTCAAGGCGGGAAATCATAAGTATGTCATTTATCAATCCTGACATATTCTGAGCTTCCTTTTTAACCCTAGCCATAAACTCTTTTTTCATATCCTCATTTGTCGCCATATTATTCTCTAGTAATTCGATATATCCTTTAATAGAGGTAATAGGTGTTTTTAGCTCATGTGAAGCATTGGAGAAAAACTCCTGGCGTATCATCTTTTCAAATTCTATTTTTTTTATTGATTCCTTAACAGCATCAGCCATTCGCTTAGTAGTATCACCAATTAGATTGAGCTCACTATATTCATAGGGCTTAAATGAGAACTCCGGATTGTCCTCCTTAAGCTTTAATAGCTCCTCTGATATTTCATAAAGGGGCTTAGTAATCGAGCCAGAAAAACGATTTGCCAATATTAGAGATATAATTAAAGCTATTCCTAGACTCATAAGGATTGAAGGAAGAAGAATAAGCAAATAATCAGTAAAGCCAGAAAAGGGCATGGAAAAACGAAGTATGTAGTCCCCCTGATTTGACATATAGGATACATAAAGCATTGATTTACCTAGGGTATCTGACCTTCTTCTTGCAGATCCATAGCCATCCTTTAGTGCTTGCTGAACTTCTTTCCTTTCGATATGATTTTCCATGTCAATATGATCTGAGACTTGGCTGTCAACTAATACATTTCCCCCTATATCCATTATAGTAAATCTGGTTTTATTACGATTCATTTTTATTATCAGGTTATCAACTTGAGGCTTTAGGTCTTTCTCGTATTCAAGTGCTTGGTCCATAATTCGAAGAATATTTAGCATATTTTCTTTTTTTTTGTCAGATAAAACATCGCTTATAACAAGGCTAAAAATACTGCCACTTAAAACAAGTGCCAGTATTAATATAATTATAAAGTTTTTAAATATGGCTTTTTTCATAAGTCTCCCATGGTTTAACAAAACGATATCCGACACTTCGAATGGTCTTTATACAGTTGCTTGCTAGAGGACCTAGCTTTTGGCGAATAGTACGAATATGTATATCCAGTGTTCTGGATTCTCCATCATATTCGTATCCCCATATTTGATTTAGCATTTCATCCCTGGAGACTACTCGGCTGCTGTTTTTAAATAGGTATAGCAAAAGCTCGAATTCCTTGTAGGTTAGATCGATTACTGTATTATCTACTATGACTTCTCGTGTCATAGTATTAATTGTAATAGGACCGGCTGTGAATTTTGTTTCATCCTCTTCCTTTGAAAATCTTCTTATCAATGACCTAATTCTAGCCCCCAACTCTAATACTCCAAAGGGTTTAGTAATATAGTCATCAGCACCCACGTCAAGACCGGTAACCTTATCTAGCTCCTTATCCCTAGCTGTCAGACAGATAATTGGAATATTTCTCAATGTAAGGTCCTTACGTATCTGTCTTATAGCAGTCAAGCCATCCATACCAGGAAGCATAATATCAAAAATAGCTAGGTCCGGTTTTTCATTTTTCATATCCTCTAATGCAGGCTCTGCCGCTTCATATGCCCTTATTTTGTAACCAAATCCCTCTAGAGCTATTTTAATAAGCTCCCGAATACTTTCATCATCCTCAATTACATAAATAATTCCCATAATAATCTCCATTCTGATAAAAACAGATCATCAAAATATTCTTATATTATTAACAGATCCTGTCTCTCGAAATTCAATCCATTCACAGATATTTACCGAATGATCACCTATTCGTTCAAGATATTTTGCAATCATTAATATATCTACACACTGATCCACCTGCTCTGAGGATTTCTTTAATATATTAGCAACCTCCAGCTTAACCTGATCAAACAAACTATCAACTACATCATCCTGTTTTATGATTTCTCTGGCCTTCTCAACATTAAGGGTAGTAAAAGCTTGTACAGCATCATGTACCATTGCCTTTGTAGCATTTCCCATTTCTGGAATATACTTTACTAAGTCATAAATATGATCCCTCTTGTCACGAATCACTAGCTCGGCAATATCCGCAGCATGATCTCCTATACGCTCCATATCTGTAACCACCTTTAGAGCAGTTGTTACAAATCTCAAATCACTTGCTACAGGTTGTTGTCTAACAATCAAAGAAAGGCATCTTGCTTCTATCGCTTTTTCAATATCATTAATAATTCTATCTCCCTGTATGATTTGCTTTGCTAATTCATCATCCTGAGTTTCAAAGGCAATCATTATCTTTTCTATTGCTTCTTCTATTAATCTGGCCATTTTATATAAATCTTCTTTTAATAGCCTTAGCTCTGTATCAAAACTTAATCTTGCTGCCATTATATCCTCCTTAAATCTTCTGATTTTATTATAATATTCCCTTTACAACTAATCAACCAAATCTTCCGGTTATATAATCCTCGGTCTGTTTATCCTCAGGTCTTGTAAATATTTTATCTGTTACTGCAAATTCGATAACCTCTCCGACAAGGAAAAATGCTGTGTAGTCAGAAATACGTGCTGCCTGCTGCATATTATGTGTGACTATAGCTACTGTATATGATTTCTTAAGTTCAGTCATTAATTCCTCTATTTTAATAGTTGATATTGGATCTAGTGCAGATGTTGGCTCATCCATTAGCAATACCTCCGGCTCCACTGCTAATGCCCTTGCTATACAAAGACGCTGCTGCTGACCTCCTGAGAGACCTAATGCTGATTTTTTTAGCCTATCCTTTACCTCATCAAAAAGTGCGGCTCCTATTAAACTTCTCTCTACTATTTCATCTAACTTAGCCTTATTTTTTATTCCATGAATTCTAGGTCCATAGGCCACATTATCATATACAGACATGGGAAATGGATTAGGCTGTTGAAAAACCATTCCTGTTTTTTTTCGAAGTAATGTGGTATCAACTCTGGAGTCATATATATTCTCTCCATCAAGTATAACCTCTCCACTTATCCTCACATCAGGTATTAAATCGTTCATTCTGTTTAGCACCCTAAGGAATGAAGATTTTCCACAACCTGAAGGTCCTATAAATGCTGTTATAGCATTCTCCTTTATATCCATATTTATATTTTTTAAGGCGTGGTTTGTCCCATAATATAAGTTTAAATCCTTAGTACTAATCTTATCCTTCAATATGATTCCCTCCATTTAACTGCGTATAATATATTAAGCTTTTCTTCTATATGCTTTCTTTCTATTTGTCTTCTTCAATTTATTTATCCACGGCCCAATACTTACCTGGCTCTTTTATCCACATTAAATTTATTAGATAAAAATTTTGTTAATAAATTAATCCCAAATACAATTATTAAAAGCATAAAGGCAATACCAAAGGCTGTGTCGTATTTTGCCTTCTCCATACTTAGATATAGTTCTATAGTAAGTGTTCCTCCCGGCTGTAAAATCTTTTTTAAGAGCCCTTCTCCATGTTCACCAAATTTGGGTAGGAGATAACCACTCCCTGAAGTAAATAATAAGGCCGCCGATTCCCCCACGATACGTCCGATTGATAGAATTATACCTGTTATTATTCCTGGCATAGCAGACGGTAACAATATAGTTCTAATCATATACCACTTAGTTGCTCCAATACCCAAGGCTCCGCTTCTATAGCTATTAGGTACTGTTTTTAATGCCTCCTGAGTATTTCTCGTAATAAGCGGAAGAATTATTAAGGTTAGGGTCAAGGCACCCGTTAATATTGAATATCCTAGCTTTAGGGTTACTCCAAAAAACACATAACCAAATAATCCAAATACTATGGATGGAATTCCAGATAAGGTCTCTGTAGTAAACTCAATTAATTTGACTATCCTTCCTGGCTTTGCATATTCATTTAAATATATTGCTGCTCCTACACCAAAAGGTACAGCGATTATAAGAGTAATAATTATTATATATAAGGTATTAACTATATTACCTGCTATTCCCATTGTTCCTTTTATAGCACTTGGCACTGTAGTTAGAAACTCCCAGCTAATAGAGGATATTCCTCTGTATCCTACATAACAAAAAATTCCTGCTAATAATACTATTGAAAAGGAAGCACATAAATATATGAGACCATGTATAAGCCAATCTAAGTATCTTGGTTTTTTGTTATATAGGCTCTTACTTTGCATTTATTTTGCCTCCTTTCATCACCTTATTCAGTATCAAATTTATACATATTATAAATACAAACAGTATAAGTCCTATTGTGAATAAAACATTTTTATGGGTATCTGTTGCATAAGACATTTCTGCTACTACAGCGGTTGTGAGGAAACGGACAGAGTTAAATGGAAGTGGTATATTAGCACCGTTTCCCGCAACTAGACTTATTGCCATTGCCTCTCCAATAGCCCTACCCACTCCAAGAACAATAGCAGTTACGATACCTGACTTTGCTGATGGTAGCACAACTTTAAATATTGTTTGAATTTGTGTTGCCCCTAATGCCAAAGATGTATTTCTATAATCCTTAGGTACTGCCCTAATCGCCGATTCACTGATACTAATAACTGTAGGCAGTATCATTACTGCCAGAACAATTACAGCAGACAGCAAATTAGATCCACCGGTAAATTGATGGGTAGGCGAATCTGCAAATATAGCTAGCTCTAGCTTGTACATAAAAGGGTTTAGTATTAATATTCCTAGCAAACCATATATTACAGATGGAATTCCTGCTAGTAGTTCAACAGCCGGTTTCACTATAGCGGCTAATGGCTTTGCTGCAGTTTCTGCTAAAAAGATAGCTGTCATTACACCAATAGGAACCCCTATAAGTATTGCCATAAAGGTACCTATAATTGATGTTAATATAACATATAGTATTCCATAAGAGGGATCCGCACCATTTGGCCTCCATACCGTACTAAATATAATCTCCTTTAAGCCTACTTCAAATATAGCTGGTGTACCGCTAATTATCATATATACGGAGATAGAAAACACCGCAAGAACAGCAAAAAATGCACTTATAGTAAAAACTATATTTGCACCTTTCTCAACAGATTTTTTTGTTGTATTACTTCCAATAATGGAAAAACTCATTTTATCCATATATTCTCCTTATTGTCCTTATTGACTTATTGTCTTTATTATTTTATTTTTTCTATTTAAGATGTTAGACCTGGCTTATATATCCAAGTAACTAGCAAGGTCTATTATACTCTTCATACCTTCCTTGTTAGACCTAGCTTATATGTCCAGATAGGAAGAACAACCCTGCACTGAGATAATTCTTCCTATTTGTTTTATTGTTATATATTTTTATTGTGATCTTTAATTTTTGTATACATTTAGTCAACTGTAATTAGTCCAACACTTTCTATTAATTCCTTACCTTCTTCAGAGGACATGAATTCGAAGAACTCTCTTACAATTTCATTCTGCTCAGATATTTCACCAAATGTAGCCATAACAAACGGACGACTTAAGAAGTAATTTCCTGCCTTAATATTATCTGCTGTCGGTGTGACACCCTCTAGTGCAACTGCTACTACAGTATTATTTACTATATCAAGAGATACATATCCAATTGCTCCTGGTGTGGATGCAACTTTTGCCATAACACCACCAGTACTGTTGATTTCATTAGAATATTTTCCTTGGTCTTCAATGTCCAGAATTTCTTCAAATGCTCCTCTAGTACCAGAACCAGATTCACGTCCAACAACTACGATTGGCTGATTAGGTCCACCAATTTCACTCCAATTAGTGATTATTCCTGTATAGATACTAACTAATTGATCCTTTGTCAACTCTACCACCGTATTTTTCTTATCAACAATAACTCCTATTCCATCTATTGCAACAATATTTTCAACAGCTCCATCTTCCTTTTCACTATCCTTAAGATTTCTAGATGCATTACCAATGTTTACTGCTCCTGAAATTACTTGTTCAACGCCTGCGCTAGATCCTACAAACTCTGGAGATACAATTACGTCCGGATACTTAATCATAAAAGCTTCTGCTGCAATATTGGTCAGTTTCTCCATTGAGGTTGATCCAGACATTGTCATTGAGCCACTTAATTTCTTATCTCCTGCTACTGGTTCTTGTTTATTATTATCCTTTGTTTTTGCATCATTCTTTCCATCCTGTGTTACATTCCCTGACTTATTATCCTCATCATTCTTTTTATTGCTACTACATGCAGCTAATACGCTTACCAACATAAGCATTACTATTAAAAATGATATTCCTTTTATATTTTTTTTCATATTTAATCTCCTTTTTCTTCTCTCATTTTCTTATTTTCAATTTATATTATTCTGTACAACAATAAAAT
>CAZMYP010000082.1:0-9708 GCA_964570535.1 uncultured Herbinix sp. | reverse complement strand
TGTGTGATTTCGCATTAGGAGCTTTTTTATATAATAGGATGAACTTTCCTATTATGTAAAAAAGCCCTTGATATGTTCATACAAAAACATATCAAGGGTTAAAGTTGAGTCGAAAGGTTCTATTAATTAGCATTATTTATACTAGATGTAGCATGGTTTGCAATTATGAATTCTTTTCAACCCAAGCGGCATAAGCAAGTAAAAATTCATTTATAAAACCTTTAGTAGCTTCATTGCTTAATGCTCCACTTTCATCAATTAATGTGTGGTAAGCACCAATATACACTTCGGGCTGAGCAAGTGTTATTACATTTAGAAAAGCCAACGCCTGACGTAAATGATGATTAGCACCGAAACCACCAATCCCTCCAGGAGACTGGCTAATCACAGCACCTGGTTTACCATTCCAAACATTTGCACCATAAGGACGTGAGCCTACATCTAGTGCGTTTTTTAGGGCCGCTGGGACAGAACGATTGTGCTCTGGTGTAATGAATAGTACACCATCTAAAGCCTTTACCTCATCGCGGAATTCTGTATATTCTTTTAGATCCTCGCTGTCGTAATCCTGATTATAAAGAGGAAGCCCTCCAATCTCGATGATTTTAAACTCCAAACCATCCGGTGCGTTGTTTTTGATATAGTTTGCTATGCTTCCTGAAAAAGAATTTTTTCTTAAACTACCTATAATTATTCCAATTGTTTTACTCATATAATTATTCCTCCATTTCATTAAAATATATTATTTGCAAAATTATTGATTACATACGGTAAATATTCTACAATTTAAGTGTTTACTAGTTATTTGCTTCTATTAAATATATTCACGTATATTCTTCCTGAATTTGATACTACGTTTATTATAAGCTTATACAAGTTTTAATTCTGTGACTTATATCACATACACGGCTATGACCTACTAGTCTTGTCCAATTATTTTTTGTCAACAACCCAGATAGCCTACGCGATATTCCAATATTAGTCAAAGGGTGTGTCAGGGGTTGTGTAAAACAATTGTTAAATCATATTATTTTTCAATCTTTCATTTAAATCAAGTACTTTTTGCTCAATAATCCGGATAGTTTTTTTAAACTCATCATCATCTTTACCTGAAGGATCATCTAATCCCCAATCTTCCCTATGTCTACTTGGAAGATAAGGGCATTCCACATTGCACCCCATTGTAATAACGATATCTACTGGAGGAATATCATCAAGCAGCTTTGAATGTTGTGTTTTCTCCATATCAATTCCATAAATATCTTTCATTAAGCGTACAGCATCTTGATTGATTTGCGGTTTTGTTTCAGTACCAGCAGAGTAACTATCGAAAACATCACTAGATAGATGCCTTCCTAATGCTTCTGCCATCTGGCTTCTGCATGAATTGTGCACGCATATAAAAGCAACTTTTGGTTTCCTTTCAACTTTTATCTCACTCATTTTATCTACCTCATTTTATATAGTATAGGTTATTAATTTTAATTAAACTAATTATATTATGTTTATAGGGACGATACCTGTAATGCTCAACTACTCCGGTGGCCAGCTTATTCGTAGTGAGGGTGCGCATCCTTGCAGAGCATTTTTTATATCCTTCATCAGAATAAAACGACCGACTATATCTAATTACATTTGCCCTCTTAATAATAAAATACAAACCTCATAGAATAACCTTCTTGTGTTCCAACAACTCCATCCCCTTGTCACTGTTAGCTAATTCAAACGGACCAGGTGTGACATCTGCATCAGGTCTCTTTAATCCAAAAAAATCAGTGTCAAAACGATATGGGGCAGTGTCCGGTTCCTCATATTTCATATCAGCATGATAAGTCTTGCCAAGCAGGTCAGTGGTAATCAACATTGAAGATGCTCTGCGAATTAGTTTAGGCTCATTAACCTGGATTTGCACTGTACCCTGAGCAATATTAATATCCACTTTAATGCCCTTCTGCTCATATACCTTTGGATTAGGATCATGACTACTTGGAACCGCATTGTTAAGGTATATATTTCCCCCCATAGCCACTGGAAGAACTGCATTTCCAATAAAGAAATCCTTTGCAGCATCTCCAAGTGCAATAATCTCCTCCCTGGTATATTCCCACCATTTCTTATCCTTTGCATTTGGATATTTATTGTATCCACCTAGCCCCACAGCATGCAGATAGCAAATAGAATTGTCAGGAACACCATCCATCACTGTCTTCCCATCATCTCCAACTATATCCCGTGGTTTCAGTGGCAGATGCTCAAAAAATGTTATCGAAACAGCTTCCTTATTCGCGTCATTGTCTCCCAAGAAGATATTGTTGTAGTATCTGTCATCGCCTCCGCTAATGTTAGAATATCCTGCCATTGCCGTCTCATGAGGGAAATGGTAAGGTGTGGTACGGGTAATCTCTGAACGAACAACAAATCTACCTGTAAACAAATTATGGACAAATGCACCACCCTGTGCCATATTTCTAAAGTTCATAGGAGAAAGGAACAAGTTATGATCAACCATATAAGGGCCATGACAAACCTCTACAAATAGATCCTCAGAAAGGTTATCAAATAATACATTACGGCTGATGCGAGTACCCTGTGCCTGCCAGTCAAGCCAAATCGCACGATAACAGCTATGGATTTTATTCTCACTAATTTGTGTATCTAGAGATGCATGTAGTTTGATTCCAGCTACTTCGGCACCGTGTCTGAGTCTCTTATGGTGAATATTATAAATACAATTCTGATAAATCTGGCTGAAGGCTGCCCCCATATGTCCTACAATACCTGCCTGTTCACAATCATGAATCACATTACCTCGAATGATATGACTTCCTACACTATCCTTATGCCAACCAGAACGTAACGCTCGTAAAATAACCTCCTGCTCACGTTGAGTGCCGCCTTTCATATGCTTATCAGAATACTTAGTGTGACCCGTACCTATTTCTGTACCCAAACTGATACCGACGCTTTTGGATTCACTAATTATATTATTTTCAATAATCCATCCCTTACTCCAGTGTGGTCCAATCAAGCCTTCCTGATAATCAGTGGGAGGTGCCCATTGAGGAGACGCCCCGCGAAGTGTAAAGCCACTTACAGTTATATAGTTAAGACCTGGTTTTTCAGGCCAGAAACAATAAGGACGGACATTTATTTCTACATTTTCCACACAGGGATCTTTTCCACCAAAATTGGCCCAGATTTTTGTCGATACAGAACCAACTTCGGCATACCATTTTAGTAATGAGTCTTCGGGATATTTTGCTTCGGACCAAATCTCGGGTTCTCGTACTTTATCAATACTATCGCATTCATACAGGGATTTGCAGTCTAAATACACATCACCAAGATGAACCGGAAATGCCCCGTCAAACAACCAGTCTCCACTAAGCTCCACTTCAAATGGATTACGTATGGAAAATAAGGAATTGGGTACTTCAGTAGTCCAAACATTGTCTCCATCAGTGATCCAATTTGTAATTCGTTCAGCCCCTGTAATGACTACTTCTCCGTCTCCTGCAGTTCTATATACTATTCTATGCTCCTTTGTTCCACCATTAACCGGATTTACCCATTCCCTATATACTCCAGCATGAACAATAACCGTATCACCGGCCATCGCAAGAGCCGCAGAATGCGATATTGTGCGAAAGGGTTGATCAGCTGTTCCTTTTGCTTGATTATTTCCCTGTATTGAGACATGATATTCCATAAAAACCTCTCCTTCTTCCTATCTCTAAAAGCTGCTAGATTTCCTAGCAAACTGAGGGCAGGCAATCTATAAAGTATGTGGTTGTCTGGTAACTAAGCATTATTATATATAAGATTGATTCTGATTACAATCTTTGAAATGAATATGATTAAAATCAATTTAGAATTTGTGCTTAACGAACTATTTCTATCAATTAAAGTGTGGTAAGCTCCCATATACACTTCAGGCTGGGCAGGTGTTATAACGTTGAGAAAAGCCAACGCCATCCCTATAATCTTATCCTTATGATCTGCCATATACAACTTGAAGGCAGACAAATTGTCGTATGCTGCAATAGGCATCACCTGCGCGGAACTGCGGTATATCTTATAAGTTAAATTGGCATCACTAAATATTTTACCGTAAGACCCTCATATTATTTATTTTTATACTGTCTAATTAAGTTTATAGCAACTAGAAAAACAATATATAGTGGAATCATAACTAACAATATCTTATAAAAATCTCGTGTCGCACTATATGATGAAGCTGTAAATCCTTTAATTATCAAATGACCTAATAGATAAGATATCGGTAATAGGAAAAAATTCATTATAATATTAAGCACTTTTTTATTACGATACAATATAAGCATAATCAATCCACAAACTGTAGCAAATACTATGGCAATAAGTGCGTAATAAGTTAAAAATAGTCTCGGTAGTGTAACAACCCCGCCTCCCGGATTTATATCCTTACCATACAACAATATATCTTCGCTTCCATCTGTCTGGTAATAGTATACAGAAACGACATTTTCACCATTCGGATTTAAAATAGTATTACTAATGTTGGATTTATTTATATTTCTATTCCATATACTATTCCAAGTAGTAATATGATAGGCATAACCTCTGTTGTCATCTGTTAGATATCTATTGATATCATACCCATCTACAGCATCATCGAATTGTACTAGTACTGATCCATTTCCAATCTCATTTATCGTTACATTGCTTTCACTATATGGGATATACTCTGGTGTAGTCAGGAAAGCATTTGTAATAACAAAAAGTACCATTGATAACATAATTGAAATTATTACTGTCTGAATCTTCTTCTTGCGTAATGTTGCTTTTATCTTTAATAAGGGAGATGTATTCCTATCTACTGACATATAATTATATGTCTGCATCTCATTAAGATAATTATTGCATTCTTGACACTGCTCAATATGTTCATTAACCATATTACAAGAGTCGTCACTTAGCATATGTTCAATATATAGTGGTAAAACATCTTTTATAACATTACATGTAACTTTCATCAATTATCCCTCATTTCTTCTTTAATCTTATTTCTGGCCCTGTGAAAAGTGACGCAAGCCCAATTATCCGTCTTACCAAACAGACAGCCAATCTGCTTAAAGCTAAGTTCTCCAAATACTCGCAAGGTAAAAACTTCCTTATAAGGCTCAGACAATTTATGAAGAATTTCATGAATTATTATCGACTCCTCAGACGAAATTAGCAATTTCTCTATATCAATATCGTCTTTTTCCTCAGGTACTGACTCAATGTCTATCAACATCTTATGTTTTCTTAAGTATGAATAGTAAGAGTTTTTTGCTATTTGAAATAACCAGATCTTAATATCACAATTTCCCTTGAAACTTTTAATGGATTTTATAGCTTTTAAAAATGTTTCTGATGTTATATCTTCAGCTATGTGTTTATCTTTTGATATACTATATAAGAAGAAATAAACATCCTTAAAATATTTATTATATATATCCTCAAGTTCTGTCACTTTTTCACCTCCTATCTATAAGACGCATGGGATTAAATAATCTTACATTTTAGATATTAAAAAGAAATAGCTTATCCGAAATATATTGATAGGTACGCGTACCCTCCTTTTCAAATTTAAGGTTACTGCTTGCTATCTCCATCCTTGATTTCTAAAGAAACATTTTTTAGGACTGTAAATAAGTTATCCTTATTACTGTAGAATTTAATAATGTCCTTTGCCTTTAGTATTTTTCATACCTTCTTTCGGTTTTTGTAAATAATATCCTTTAACTTGCAAATATGGTTTTCCTGATAATCAGTTTCAACATTATCAGGTATTACTTTTTTATTTGCCTTGTAGAAGCAAACATATTATTCATCATATGTAGACTTTAAAACAACAAAAAAATAAGGCTATTTTTGTTGATATACTCCCTAGTGTCGTTTGATTACAAAAACACCTTACTCGGATACCGGGTGCTTGAACTTAGGATATGTGTCCCTGATACCGACTTTTCAAACAAATATTTACATCTCGGGAATCAAGGTATATAATATGGTGATTTTTCTCATGGTCAATTCTTTTTATATTAATGGGAATGAAATTCCATCTTTCCTATTTTATATTATCTGCATAGTCTGCCATGGCATCACAAATGAATACGGATAAGCCTTCACCAAATTTATCTATATTCTTAGTGAATCGCTCATCATCGACATATATTTGCCCCAATCCTTTGAATGCCTCAGGAGAGTAATACCCCATTTTACTTAAGAACTGGTACCACTCATCTATAGCTTCCTGTGCCTCTTTGGATTCTGGTGATAAGTGACGTATTTCAGAAAGCTTGCGATATATTTCATTGAATTTATCCTGGTCAAATGAAGTCATATTTTTTGCCTTTTCATTTGCTTCATCAACCGCTTTGTCACCCCATCTTTTTCTCGCTTCTTCTTCATAAGGATTGCTAGAAAAGTCAAATCCTTCGAATTTTTCTTGATCAGACATCTGAATTTCTCCTTTCGAATGTTTAATGGTTTTTTCGATAGTCATAATCATCTTTTCAAGTCGCCTTTTTTTCTCTAGAAGCATCATATGATGCATTTCTAGTGCTTCTTGATGTTCAAATGTTGGACTATCAATAATATCTTTAATCTTCTTTAAAGGGAAGCCAAGTTCTTTAAAAAATAAAATTTGCTGCAAAGTCTCGAGATTCTCGTCAGAATATATTCGATACCCAGCTTCAGTGGTCTTGTATGGGATTAGCAGTCCTATTTCATCATAATGATGTAGCGCGCGCACACTAATACCTACTAAATCTGCAACTTCCTTTACTTTCATATTTTTTCACTCCCTTCTCTCTCACTATAAAGTATAACGCAAGGTGAGAGTCAATAGAACAATATAATCTAACATATACTGATGTTGTAGCCACGGTTGCATATATTGCGATTCTAGAAGTAAGTGTTATCAGATGGATCATGATTTTGAGGATATAGAGGTCAAGAGTAATGCCCCTATCCTTCTAGAAAATGCCCTTCGAAGCAAAAAGGGGAAATGCATGATAACCTATATTATTATAGTAGGTCTTTACTAGACATTAAAATCAACAATTTATAATGTATGAATGGAAAAATAACAGAACCTAAAAATGTTGATTTCAAATATAACAACGGTTCTTTCGAGATAATAAAAGAGTCAAATGGAAATAATCATATTAACAAAAAGTCCATTATCGACAACACCCATAAATTAAATTCATCTTATTTTGAAGGTCTTTAGGATCTTCAATTTTCCTAAAATGGCAATCTATAATGTAATAACCATTAGCATTTTCTCAGGAATTGTCGGACAAACCCACATGGCAATCAGCAGATAAAGTATTTGATTTAATGAGAATATTATGCCTAAGTTGGTTAATGGAGTTGATTTGTTCTGAAACTCAACCTTTATAATTTTTAAAATTAATAGTGCTATCGGTATAAGTGATTCCGTATAGAAAAAAGTCAGTAGGTTTTTTGTTGGAATCGGTAAAGATGTAATGTGAACAATTAACATTGCTGTCCAAATAAGTACTAAAGCCAGTATAAAATGTATCCCTTTCTTTTACTTTATTGCACAATCATTTCTTAGTTAATTTAGATTCATTTCTTCCCCCTAAAAGTGATATGTTCCGTTACTAATTTCATTACTCGAGCCTACCATCTATAAAACCACATAGTAGGGATTAAAAATGTATAGGGTGCTGTAAATATAGCCAGTGACAGTGCTAGTTTTTTCTTCTGACTATCCTCTAGACTTGATTTTTTCAGTACAAGCTTATAATTAAATAGATATATAGCTATTGCCGTTATAGCCACACATAATCTTACCCAAATTACCGCATAGATGCTTCTATATGGATTGTAGCTTACTGCATTTTTGATATTATCATACCACCATTCTCCAAGTGACGTATTATAATCAAAATCTATAATGTTTGATAGAAGCATTAATAGCGTACCTATGAAATCGGATACAAATCCAAATATCCAAACTTTTAATATAATGGGTTTAGTAATAGATTTAATGTTTTGCACCTTGAGAAACCTTAGTGTTAGCACAACCACAATCAAATCGATTATAAAATTTGCAGGTAATACTACTATCCATGTCATAGGAAATAACCATAAAAGCCATATTGGAAATATTACATTATATAATTTAAAATTATTCTTATTCATATAGAATCCCTCCATAATAATTCCATCCAATATTGTCATCTTTTTAATCATTATAATCCCCTCAATAACTTTTATCTTTCCTCTTTATTGCCCATCCTAGACAGTGACCTCATCGTCTCTTCCTAGTCTAGCTTTGTGTCTCGTCAAAGAATTTGCCAAGCCCTATATCAATAATTTTTCAACTTCATCTACTACTGATAGAAAATCATCATTCTCCATCTGTTCAGCAACTGCTTCATATTTTTTATATATAGAATCATCCGCAATTATGAATCGAGCTACACGATACATTTGTTTGGAACTACTCGGAAATGAACAAATTCTTTTACCTATTCCCAGTTCAACAATTCTTTGTGCATTTGCTAATTGATCATTTACAAACGGCATCACTATCATTGGTACCTTTGCAGTAATTGCTTCGTTTACACTATTCATCCCACAATGCGTCAAAAAAACATCTGCATGATTTAGTACATCTATCTGCGGCACAAATGAATAAGCATATATATTATCTGGTATCTTTCCTAATTTATCAGGTGATACTTTTCCAGTATTTAATATAAGCGAAAACTCCGTATTACCAAATGCGCGTATACATTCCTTACAAAATCCTTTATTACTGATAATACTTCCTAATGAAATATATATAATCGGTTGTTTCATTTCTTCATATGGAATGTTCACAGAAACTTCCGTAGTTTCCACTGGAGGAACTACAAAATGATAGCTTTCATCAAAACTTTCACAATAGTTTTGAAAAACGGATGGTACATAAACTATGTTTAAATTTGGACGATCCTCTAATATAGCTTTTATTAGTTTTGTATCTTTTAATCCCATATGTTTCTTATGCTTCTTTTTCATAACTTTTGAATCGATAATATCAGCACTGATTCTAAACATCAAAGGAGCATTTTGAATAAATTCTTTATTCCATGCCGGTTGTGAAAATTGCCTTATGCAGGGAATACCCAGTTTTTGTGCAAGAGAATATCCCGGATAGAAGAACATTTCATAAATCAACAAATCATACTTTTCTTTTAACGCCAGCACCGTATCATAAGCTGCCCGAAAGCACATTGTTTTTTTCTGACATTCTGATGGTTTATTTGGATAATTGATATATGGAATATACAATGCACCTGTTTTTTCAATCTTTGTCCTAAACTCTTCTGCATTTACATATGTAACAGAATGTCCTCTTTTCACCAATTCACTTGCTAGTGGTAGTGTTGGATTTGTATGTCCTGCATACGGAACATTAACCATCAAGATTCTCTTCATAACATCTTCATCTCCATTATATATTAATTCACCACTTATTTCCTCATATCTCTAATTATTTAACAGTACCTTAACAGACTCGAATTTATTGACCTCATTATAAATATTCTAAACTAATTGGCTTCATTTTACAATAGAAGCAAACACAAGAAAGGGTTTCGCTGGCAAAATACAAAACGCGCGAGTGCGCATCCTTGCGGAGCATTTTTTTATATAATAGGA
>CAZMYP010000081.1:0-10008 GCA_964570535.1 uncultured Herbinix sp. | reverse complement strand
TATATTTTAAAGGAGGAAATAAAATGAGCAACATTGACACAATGTCAGTAAACGCAATTAGAGTTTTATCTGCAGATGGTGTACAAAAAGCAAATTCAGGGCATCCAGGACTCCCCCTTGGAGCTGCAGCGATGGCTTATGAGTTATGGGCAAAGCATATGAAGCATAATCCAGCAAATCCACAATGGGCTAATAGGGATAGATTTGTATTATCCGGAGGCCATGGATCTATGCTCTTATATTCATTATTACATTTATTTGGATATGGTCTTACTTCAGAGGATCTGTCACAGTTTAGACAGGATGGATCATTAACTCCTGGTCACCCTGAGTATGGACATACTATTGGCGTGGAAGCAACAACAGGCCCTCTAGGTGCAGGAATGGCTAAGGCAGTAGGAATGGCAATGGCTGAGGCTCATCTTGCAGCTAAATTTAATAAAGATAATTATTCTATAATTGATCATTATACCTTTGTTCTTGGCGGTGATGGATGTATGATGGAGGGAATTACCTCTGAAGCAATGTCATTGGCTGGAACCTTAGGTTTAGGTAAATTAATAGTACTGTATGATTCAAACAAGATAACAATTGAAGGTGGTACAGATATTGCATTTACTGAAGATGTAAAGAAGAAATTTGAATCATTTGGTTTTCAAACACTTGTAGTTGAGGATGGTAATAACCTTGAGGAAATCGGAGCAGCAATTGAGGCAGCAAAAGCAGATTTGACCAGACCTTCTATGATTACTGTTAAAACTCAAATAGGTTTTGGTAGTCCTAAGGAGGGCATGGCAAGTGCTCATGGAGAACCCCTGGGAGTAGATAATATAAAAGCATTAAGAGAAAAGCTAGGCTGGGCAAGTGAGACCGCTTTTGAAGTTCCTGAAGAAATTTATGAGAACTATAAAGCTTTAGCTGCCAAAAATGCACAGGTTGAGGAAGAATGGAACAAGTTCTTTGATAGCTATTGCAAGGAATATCCTGAGATGAAGAAATTATGGGATCAGTATCATGATGAAGATGCAGCTAAGGAATTAATAAATAATGATGCTTTCTGGTCATATGATGATAAGCCAGAAGCAACCAGAAATCTTTCTGGACAGGTAATAAACAGGATTAAGGATCATCTTCCTAACTTTATTGGCGGAAGCGCAGACCTTGCACCTTCAACCAAGACTCTTATGAAGGATGAAGGCTCCTTCTCCAAGGAGGATTATTCTGGACGGAACCTACACTTTGGTGTAAGAGAGCTAGCTATGGCGGGCATTGGCAATGGTATGGCCCTTCACGGAGGTCTAAGGCCATACGTATCAACCTTCTTTGTATTTAGTGATTATATCAAGCCTATGGCTAGACTTGCTGCCCTTATGGGTATACCAGTAGCTTATGTATTAACACATGATAGTATAGGTGTAGGAGAAGATGGCCCTACTCATGAGCCAATTGAACAGCTGGCTATGCTTCGTGCTATGCCTAATTTCACAGTATATCGTCCTGCAGATGCTACAGAATGTATAGCAGCTTGGTATTATGCAATAACTTCTACAAAAACACCTACCGCACTTGTTTTGTCACGTCAGAACCTACCTCAGTTAGAAGGATCCTCTAAGGAAGCATTAAAAGGTGCTTATGTTGTTTCTGATTCCAAGAAGGATATTCCTGATGCAATTATTATAGGAACCGGATCAGAGGTACAGCTAGGAATTGGTGCCCAGGCAGAGTTATTAAAGGAAGGTATTGATGTTAGAGTAGTTAGTATGCCATCTATGGATGTATTCGAGCTACAAAGTGATGAATATAAGGAAAGCGTTCTTCCTAAGAAGGTAAGAGCAAGAGTAGCCGTAGAAGCCTTATCCTATTTTGGATGGGATAGATATGTTGGCCTTGATGGAACCACAGTTACTATGAGTAGCTTTGGAGCTTCTGCACCTGCAAATATTCTTTTTGAGAAATTTGGTTTTACTGTAGAGAATGTAACAAAAGCAGTTAAATCAGTATTATAAAAAATATAATACAAATATATAAATAGATAAAACATTTCATAAAGAGGGGGCTGTCGCTTTAACGTTTGAAAAAATGTGAAGTGACAGCCCCCTCTTTTATTTCTAATAGAATTCTAAGATTGATATATTGAAAAAAGTCCTAGCTACAGATACAATGTAATTATATATATAAAACAGCAATATTGAAAAGGGGTGTAAGATTAGTGGAAAAGATATTGATCGTAGAAGATGAATTAAAAATAGCTAGGTTTTTAGAGCTTGAATTGAAGTATGAAGGATATGAGGTAATGCTGGCAGGGGAAGGAAGACAGGGGTTAGAGAAGGCTCTAAAAGAGAATGTCGACTTGGTAATCCTTGACATTATGCTCCCTGGATTAAATGGTATTGAAGTATGCCGAAGAATTCGTCTTGAATCTCAGGTTCCTATAATAATGCTAACAGCTAAGGATGACGTGTCAGACAAGGTTGCAGGACTGGATACAGGCGCAGATGATTATATGACAAAGCCCTTTGCTATTGAAGAATTATTGGCAAGAATTAGAGTAGCCCTTAATAGAAAGAAGAAAAACAAAGAGCCCCAACCTGAAGAACTGTGTTTTGGGGACATAAAATTATATCTTGCAAGTAGAGGCGCCTATTATAAGGAGGAAGAGCTTACCCTTACGAAGAAGGAATATGAGCTTCTAGAGTATATGCTTCGCAATAAGAATGTAGTCTTAAGTAGGGAGCAGCTACTTAATAATGTATGGGATTATGAATATTTTGGAGATACCAATGTTGTAGATGTATATATAAGATATTTAAGGCAGAAAATCGATGAGAAATATGGAGTTCATACAATTACAACGGTACGTGGTGTTGGCTATATGATTAAGGATTAATCCAATATTGATTAGATAATATGATTCTACAAAATATAAAAGAACAGAAGGGGATAACATGAGCTGGGATAATTTTTTAGAATCCATACGTAAAACATTGGTGAAGGTTATTCTTCCTATTCGCAGCAAAAGAGAGAAATTCTTAAGCAATTTTAGACTATCAATAATACTTCAAATATCAATGGGATACAGAAAGCTACTTTTAACTTATGGGGTATTGCTTGCTGCAGGGTTATTTCTTATTTTTATGTACACTGAGAAAGAAAACTATAGACAAATGTCCAATGATATAGTTGCCTCAATTCAGGAGGCTAATGGCAGTTCATATATTAACCCCTATTATATGCAAGGCTTATCCATGAAGATAGAACGAGCAGATACCAAGGAAGAGGTCTATAATGATATAGCATATAGTCCCAAATCAGACAAGGCCTTTTTTCATGGAGTACATTTTGATAGAAAAAGTGACGATCATATACTTGTAGTAAATGAAGACAAGGAATTGTTGATGAAGGAAATCCCCTACAGTGTAACCTTTCAGTATGATTTAACAGGAAGCTATAGAAGTTTTCTTTCCATGCTTTGGAAGCTGATAATCCTCTATTTTGTAATCCTTATGCTAATTATAAGAAAAGGAAGAAGAAACGACGAAAAGATACTTGAGCCGATTAGCATTATGTCCGCAACAGCAAATCGTCTAACAGCCCATAATCTTCATAGTGCAAGACTAAATGTGGCAGGGACTCAGAATGAATTAAGAGATTTGGCAAATGTTATTAATAAAATGCTAGATAGGTTAGAGACTTCCTATGAAAGTCAAAAGCAATTTGTATCAGATGCTTCCCATGAGCTTCGGACTCCCATTGCTGTGATTCAGGGATATGCCAATATGCTGGATCGTTGGGGCTCCAATAATAAAGAGGTTTTGGAGGAATCTATTGACGCAATACAAAATGAATCCCGTTCAATGCAGGATTTGGTGGAAAAGCTTTTGTTCTTATCAAGGCATGACAAAAAGACCTTAAAGCTTACGAAGAAACGGTTTAATATGAGGCCTATGGTGGAGGATATGATCAAGGAGACTAAACTAGTTGCCAAAAACCGAATTATTAACTGTGATATCTTAGAGGATGTGGTTGTATATGGGGATATGCAGGCACTAAAGCAGGCCTTTCGTATATTAATTGATAATGCAGTTAAATATACAAGGGATGGGGATGAAATAAATATTATTTGTAAAAATCAAGAAGGGGATTGTGTTATAATGGTAGAGGATACTGGCATTGGAATGACCCGTAATGATGTAGAGCACATATTTGATCGCTTTTACCGTTCCGACTATGTAAGAACTCAGAATATTGGAGGTAATGGTCTTGGTCTGTCTCTAGCAAAGTTAATTATTCTTGCACATACAGGTAAAATTAAAGTCCGTACCCAATTTACCAAGGGAACTAGTTTTGTTATTACTATACCAGATAGAAGCTTTTAAAAGAGGAGGATTTTATCAATCCCCCTCTTTTATTACAGAATTATTTACTATAAAACCGTATATTGTAGTATAAAATAATTATAATTTTAATTAAATATTTTTAAATTGTGCCATATAAAGATCGTAGTAAAGACCTTTTTTCTCTAGAAGCTCATCGGAGCTTCCTTCTTCTAGAATTTTTCCTTCGTCAATTACAAAGATTCTATCTGCTTTACTGATAGTGGATAACCTGTGAGCAATTACAAAGGAGGTACGTCCTTCTAGTAAGGCTTCAATTCCCTTTTGTACTAAAAGCTCAGTGTGTGTATCAATACTTGAGGTAGCCTCATCCAAGATTAATATTTTAGGCATAGAGACCATTGTTCTGGCAAAGGCCAGGAGCTGCCGCTGACCAATTGATAGACCAGCTCCTCTTTCCTTTAATTCAGTATCATAACCTTTTTCAAGCTTAGAGATAAAGTCATGGGCATTGACAGCCTTTGCAGCAGCTATTATTTCATCATCAGTAGCATCAAGCTTACCATATTTAATGTTATCTTTAATAGTACCTGAGAACAGGAAGTTGTCCTGAGTCATAATTCCCATTTGCATTCTTAAGCTCTCAATAGAGACATCCTTAACGTTATAACCATCTATATACACATTACCACTCTGAACGTCATAAAACCTGCTGATAAGATTAACAATTGTTGTTTTTCCGGCTCCTGTTGGTCCTACTAATGCTATGGTTTCTCCCGGGTTAATCTTAAAGCTTACATCATTTAGCACCTGGGTATCCTTGTCATAAGCAAAGGATACATTTTCAAAGGTAACCTCTCCCTTAATAACAGGTAACTCAGAGACATGGCTGGCATCAGTTATCTCTGCCTTGGTATCAAGTATATCAAAGATTCTCTCAGCACCGGATATATTGGTAATAAGTTTATTATAAAAATTACTTAGATTCATAATTGGATGCCAGAACATTCCGATAAAGATACCAAAGGAAATCAGGGTTCCTACATTTCCTGTACCTATACCCATAATATTAACTGCTACATAATACATAGCGATGGTTCCAAGACCCCAGCTTATATCAATTACTGAAAAGAAAGCATCGTTTATAACTATAGCACTTATATAAGAGTCTCTATGCTCCTTTAGCAGCTGGTCAAAATCCTCTTCGGTTTCGTCCTCTGCTGTGTAGCTTTGTATTATCCTCATGCCGGAGATATCCTCATGGATGAAAGCATTAAGATTGGAGCCCTTTTTCCTATGAATACGCCATCTTATGTGAGACCTGGTTTGGATAAACCAAAGACCAGCTAACATAAGAGGAAGACTAATAAGGGAGGCAAGGGCTAATCGCCAGTTCTTCACCAGCATAATTACAACAACTGCACTTATGGTTACAAAGTCCGGTATCAGAGTAGTAACGCTGTCTGATAATACATCCTTTAAGGAGTTTACGTCACCAATTACTCTGGCCAGTATTTTACCTGTGGGTCTACTGTCAAAAAAGTTAAAGCTAAGATTTTGTATATGAGTATATAGCTCCTGTCTTATCCTTAAAAGTACGTCGTTTGACATTTTTGCCATAATGTACATTCTTATCTTTATTAGGATAACAAAGATAAGGTTTAGACCAAGAGCAATTGCTATTAGAACTAATAAGCTTTTAATATCCTTGTTGGCTATATGAACATCAATGGCTCGTTCTACCAGTAAAGGATTAATAATTGATATTGATACTGTTAATAGCATAATAAGTATAACAAAAACAATCGTAATTCGATAGGTTAGAAGATAACGAAACAAACGGGCCATAGTGGCTCTTTTACTTACCAAGCTCATCTGCTCATCATCTTTTATTGCATTTATTGACATATTGCCACCTCCCTGCCGTCAGAGTCAGTACTGGCCTGGGTATCCGATGATACAAGATTTCCATACTGGGCCAAATAAGTCTGATAGTAGTATCCTTTTTCTTGGAGGAGGGTATCATGAGTACCCCTCTCTACAATCTTACCGCCCTCTAGAATTATTATTTCATCCGCATTTCTTACGGCGGAAATACGGTGGGCTATAATTATCTTAGTTGCACTTACCAGAGATAGAGATTTCTGAATCATGTGCTCAGTCTCCATATCAAGGGCAGAGGTAGAGTCATCTAAAACCAAGATGGGAGTCTTCTTAGACAAAGCTCTGGCAATACTGATTCTTTGCTTTTGTCCACCTGAAAGGCCTACTCCACGCTCTCCAATTATAGTTTCATAGCGATTATCCATTCGGTCAATAAACTCATTTGCTTGAGAATAATGTGCGGCCTCTATAATTTCCTCTTGATTTACCCGGTTTCTTTTTCCTAACTTTACATTTTCATTAATTGTATCAGAGAATAGGAATATATCCTGCATTACAAGGGATATGTTTCCTCGAAGTTGTTTTAAGGATAAATCCTTAATATTTACACCATCTAGTTTGATTTCACCCTCTGAAACATCATAAAAACGCTGTAATATATTGATAATAGATGTTTTTCCGGTTCCGGTGGCTCCCATAATACCAATGGTTTTACCAGCTTCCAGGGTGAAATTAATACCAGAAAGAATGCTATTATCATTTATAGCTAAGGAGACATTATTAAACTCGATTTTACCATTAACATTATCTAATATTACTGGATTCTCAGGATCAGAAATAACTGGTTTCTGTGCAAATATCTTTTTGATTCTCTTATAAGAAGCAAATGCAGCTGCCATATCATTCGAAAGCCAGCCAAGCATTTCCATTGGCCACACAATGTTCATGGAGTATTCTGTGAAGGCTCCCAAGGTACCAAGGGAAATTACGCCATTAATTACCTGACGTCCACCAAATAATATTACTATCATGGGAAGCAGCTTAGTAATAAGTTGAAAATAAGGATACAGCTTAATAAATACCTTTGACTGCTTCATGTTTAGTTCATAGTATCGCTTGTTGTGGGATAAAAATTTATTAATTTCAAACTTTTCTCTGGCAAAGGATTTAACAGTACGAACACCAGCTAGGTTTTCTTGTGCCACTGTGTTTAATTTGGCATTTTGCTCACTGATTTGCTCATATATTTTACCAAGCTTACGTTCCATTAGCATGGCAAGGCCTGCTACTATAGGTAATACTATCACTGGAATTATAGATAAGCTGGGACTTAGGCGAAACATAAAGAACAGCGCAATTCCTGTATGGATAATTACCTCAAATATTAACATGCTGACATAGCCAGTAACAGCCCAAATTCTATCTACGTCATCCTTCACCCTAGACATTAATTCTCCAGTATTGTTTTCGTCAAAAAAACTTATGGATAAACCCTGTAAATGGGTAAACAATCGTTTTCTTAGCTTAGCGCCTATTTGTGAGCTTACAGAATCAAATATAACCTCTTTAAGATAGGCAAATATAGCTCTGCCAAAACCAATCAATAAAATCAATAATAATAAAGAGGGAAGCAAATTTACTTCGCCACCTACTATTACCTGATCAATAACACGTTTTGTAATCTGTGGTGAAACCATATCCATGATTACAGCAATTATAGTGCAAAGAAGTGCAAATGCATATGCATACCAGTACTTCTTTATATAATAAGACAGTTTATTCATTACTCCTCCATTTCCTGCATACTCTAGATGCATTGCGTTCGATAACCAGCATTACTTAATAAATATAGAATTCCTGAAACAAAAAAATAAACCGCGGTAGAAATACCGCGGTAAATAAGCAAAAATCTGGTTATATTCAATCCTTCCTGATGTCAGCGTTGCAGGGTAGGACTATTAAATAAAACTTGACCTTTACATTTCCATGAGGTATTCCCACATATAGAGAAATCTTTATTGATTTTTTTAATGTTACCGATAGTTAACTTCATGTGTTTTACCTCTCTTTCTATAATAGTCTTCAAGTATTATATCTAGAAGACCTAATTTTGTCAACCATAAATTGCAAAATAATTAATAAATATTTAACAATTACAATTGTTAATTTTTGATTAAAAAATAAAAAATTCAAAGTTTATTCATAATTGTATGCTATACTGTACATGTTAATCGAGGTTTTAATAAAAAATTTGTATGATTTTGTTACTAATCAGTGAAGGTTGTGATAAAGTGGAACTGCCTAATATATATTTAGATGCAGAAGAATGGAGACATACTTTAATGCTATATGATGCAGCATTGAAGGAAATTAATACAAAACTAGAAATATTAAATAATGAGTTTAAGCTGGCTCATCAGTATAATCCGATTGAGCATATTACATCCAGATTAAAAACACCCCAGAGTATAGCAAAGAAAATAAGGCGACATAATAAAGAACTTACTATAGATAATATTATAAAGCATATTAATGATGTTGCTGGTATAAGAATCATCTGTTCGTTTACGTCGGATATATACAGAATAGCCGAATTAATATCTACACTTAGCGATATAAGGGTTCTAAAAACTAAGGACTATATAGCTAAGCCTAAGGAAAATGGATATAAAAGCTATCATATGATAGTAACCATACCAGTTTATCTATCAAATATGACTATTGATACAAAGATAGAGATACAGATTAGAACTATTGCCATGGATTTTTGGGCAAGCCTAGAGCATAAGATTTATTATAAGTTTGAAGGAAATGCACCGGATTATATACAAAAGGAATTGAAGGAATGTTCAGAGCTAGCATCATATCTAGATCAAAAGATGCTTTCAATAAATGAAGAGGTTCAAAGCTATAGCTCCCAAAAGGGAGAGGATTTTGAAAAGGATAGGTACAAGCAAGCTTCAATAGAATCCTTTGGGGCTATTGTGGATGAAGAAGAGAATATAGATGAGAATAAGGATGAACTTAAGAAAGAAAAAAAAGAGAAGAAAAAGTCTGGAAGAGGAGGTATTCTTCTAGGCTTCGGACTATAATTATAAGGACTACTGTAGGAGTATCATATTAAATTACATCCTTTGCAGTAGTCCTTTTGTATTTATTATAATTTTATATTTTTCAGTAAGCTTGCAAGATTGGTAGTTGCTTCTTCACCGGACTGATAAGAGGAAGGAACATCTGCAAAATCCTCAGTTACAGTATCCTTTTCTTGAACTGCTTTCATACTTAGGCTGATTTTGCCATCCTTTATATCAGTTATTTTAACCTTAATTGTCTCACCCTCTTTAATTACCTCATTGGGGGACTTAATTCTTTTGTCGCAGATCTGTGATATATGAAGGAGGCCAGAAAGTCCATCGCCTATATTAACAAAAGCACCATAGGGCATAATCTTTTCGACGGTTCCTGTAGTAACAATATCTTTAGAAAGGGTTGATAATTTACTAGCTCTTTTTTTATTGGCAATTTGTATTTCTACCTCTTTACCGGATAAAACCAGCTTTCGATCATCCTTAGAGGCATTTATTATAACTACCTCAATTTCCTTACCAACCCAAGCTTCTAAATCCTCGATATATTCTATTGATAATTGAGAAGCAGGTATAAAGCCTCGGATACCATAAAGATAGGTAATAACCCCACCGTTTACTGCTTGGGATATTTTAACCTGCAGTTTGGCCTTAGAATCCATAACCTCTGAAAGTTTATCCCATGCGAGAATATCATCAGCCTG
>CAZMYP010000080.1:0-10036 GCA_964570535.1 uncultured Herbinix sp. | reverse complement strand
AAATATAAATCTTATTTTTCTTAAAAAATTTAGACTTTTTTCTTCCACCACTGTCAAATCCTGCTGCACTATGCAATCTGCTTTTTTGATAATCTCTTAAGGTAGCATCAAAGTTTCTATAACGCTCTTCTTCCTTTTCCTCTTGTAAACGCATAAGAAAATTCATTTCCTTAACTACAGAATCTGTTACTGCAGTGCTTACTTCCCCTGATAATTCTTTATTGTTATTCTTAAGGGCAGACGTAATAATTTGGTTCATTATTGCTTTAAACTGACCCATTTTATCTTGCATATCTGTCTCGATTTCTTGCTCATTGTCACTTGTAACTATGCTTGTCCCCTCATTATTGTTCTCTACAGTATCAATTTCTTCCTTCCACATTTCAATCACCTTCCCGTTTAGTTCATCCTTTAGCTTTACCATTGTTTGACTGTCTAGATACTCCAGCTTATTTAGATTAGGTAGAAGCATTTTTATCGCCTTCAATTGAAAGCCTTGCTCTTTTAGTTGCTTTACTCTCTTTAACAGTTCAATATCGGAGTCCTTATAATAACGATGTCTCATTTCATTTCTTTCAATGGGTAGGCTAAGTTCCTCCTCCCAATATCGTAGCGTATGTGATTCTACATCAACTCTTTTTGAAGCCTCCGAAATCATATACCTATATTCCTCCATCGATTATCCTCCATATACGTTCATTCCGTGAAGATATGTAAATGTTTTCCACTTTTTACATTATAACATGGCAGACTTCAAATGCAATATATATTACTCATATTCCAATTAAACTTATCGACAGAAAAAGAAGACACTTCACTGAAGTCTCTCCTTTTCAACAGGTTCTTCTATATTAAATTACATTTCTACTTTTCCAAATTAGCAAACTTTGTATACTGAGATAGCCAAGCCAGCTTAACAGTTCCTGTAGGGCCATTACGTTGTTTCCCAATTATAATCTCTGTTACTCCTGGCTCCTGTGAGTCAAGGTTATAATAATCATCACGATAGATAAACATTACTACGTCAGCGTCCTGCTCAATGGCTCCTGATTCACGCAGGTCAGATAACATCGGTCTTTTATCAGGACGTTGCTCTACTGCACGGCTCAATTGAGACAAGGCAATAACTGGTACATTAACTTCTCTTGCCAATGCTTTCAAGGAACGAGATATTTCTGAAATCTCCTGTTGTCTAGATTCTGACCTTTTACTACCTGACATTAACTGAAGATAGTCAATAATAATAAGTCCTAGATTCTTCTCTAGTTTAAGCTTTCGACACTTTGATCTAAGTTCACTGACAGATATTGAAGATGTATCATCAATAATCAGATTGGAATTACCAATTATTCTAGCACTTTCCATCAAGCTTGCCCATTCATCAGAAGACAAATTACCCGTTCTTATGTTTTGTGAGTCCACTCTTGAATTCATTGCCAGCATACGTTTTGCTAATTGATCCTGGGACATCTCCAAGCTAAATACAGCTGTAGTGATATTAGATCTTAAGGCCACATATTCGGCGATATTTAATGCAAATGCTGTTTTTCCCATAGAAGGTCTTGCAGCTATTAAGACCAAATCTGAAGGCTGCAATCCCGCGGTCTTATAATCCAAATCATAAAAGCCTGTAGCAACACCAGTAACGCTTCCTTTATTTTTTGAAGCAGCCTCTATACTGTCTATGGAACGAAGGACTATTTCCTTTATATCCGTAAATTCCTTTGTTCCTTGATTTTGTGAAATACTAAATACTTGCTTTTCAGTTTTTTCAAGAATAATATCAAGCTTTTCTTTATCCAGGTAACAATCATTGGCTATCTCTTCAGCAACCTTAATAAGTTTTCTAAGAATAGCCTTCTCTCTGACAATTTGAGCATAATATTTTACATTGGCTGATGTAGGTACCGAAGAAACCAGATCCCTTATAAATTCTAAGCTACTTATCTGAGGGGGAACATCCTTCTCCTTAAGTCGATCCTGTAAGGTTACTAAATCCACTGGTTTTTCTTCATTAAATAACTCAAGCATAGTATCAAAAAGTATGCCATGCTGTTGTTCATAAAAATCACTGTTGTCTAATACTTCAGAAGCCATGACAACAGCATCCCTATCCATAATCATGGAGCCAATAACCGACTGTTCAGCTTCCATGCTATGGGGAAGTATCCTCTTTATAAAAGCCTCATCCATTGGTAATCCCCCTTTATTAAGTCATACGGTTATACCGCTTCAATCACAACCTTAAGCTCTGTTGTAACCTTAGGATGTAGTTTTATTCCAACAGTATATGAGCCCGTATTCTTAATAGGCTCCGGAAGCTGTAGTTTCTTCTTGTCAAGATCCAGACCGAATTGCTCACGGACTGCAGCAGCAATCTCCTTTGTGGAAATAGATCCGAAGGTTCTACCACCTTCACCAACCTTTATATTTAATTTAACTGTAGAAGCCTGGATTTTCTTACTTAACTCTCTGGCCTTATCGAGGATTTCCTTCTGTTTTTTTTCCTCAGCATTCTGTTGAAGCTTCAGGTCATAGAGATTTTGCTTTGTTGCTTCAACACCAAGCTTTTTTGGCATAATAAAATTCCTTGCATAACCATCACTAACCTTAACAATTTCATTCTTCTTTCCCAAACTCTTAACATCTTGTAAAAGTATAATATCCATGTGTTTATCTCCTCTCAAAAATATATTATCAAATATCACCATCTCTAACCATGGTATCTAGGGTTTCTTTCAGCTTAAGAATAGCTTCTTCTATTGTGCAATTCTCCAATTGGCTGCCAGCCACACTTAGATGGCCACCGCCATCACCTAACTTCTCCATAATAATCTGTACATTTGCTTCATCAATTGACCGCGCACTAATATATATCTTGTTGTTAAATTCAGTTAGGACAAAGGAAGCCTTCATATCAGAAATATTAAGAAGCTCGTTGGCTACCATGGCAGCCAATACAGTAGGGCTATCTACACCATTACTGTCACATACAGCAATGGCAAAATAGTTCAAGTATACCTCTGTGCTACTAATTGCATTTGCCTTTGTCAAAAATTCATTTATATCGCTTCTAAAATATTTACGAAGCTTGGTTAAATCTGCCCCGTTTCTTCTTAAATATGCTGCCGCCTCAAAGGTTCTAACCCCTGTCTTTGTCTGAAAATTATTAGTGTCAATCATAATCCCAGCATAAAGAGCATCTGCCTCCATAGGTCTTAGCTTAAGATTTCCACCTGTGTATTGTAATATTTCAGCAATCATCTCACAGGTTGAAGATGCATAGGGCTCTATATAGGATAGGGCTGCATTCTCAATTGCTTCATTAGTTTGCCTATGATGATCAAATATAATAACAGTCCGTGCATAATCAAGTAACTCTTTGCACTCTAAAAGACTGGGCCGATTAACATCAACTATTACCAATAGGGTGTTGGCATCAACGACCTCTTTGGCTTGTTCACTTTTAAGAAAAAGGTCCTCTTCGTAATCAGCATTGCCAATAAAGCGATTTATCATAGGCTTTATCGAAGTTGTAACCTCATTTACCACTATATGAACCTTCTTATTAAATGTCTTACCAATCCTATATACACCAATGGCGGCTCCAAGTGAATCTACATCTCCGATAGCATGGCCCATTATTACCATCTTGTCCTTACCCTCTACAAATTCCCGGAAGGCATGGGCCTTCACCCTAGCTTTTACCCTGGTGGTTTTCTCAACCTGAATGCTTTTACCTCCATAATAGGAAATCTTTTCTCTATCCTTAATTACGGCTTGGTCTCCGCCTCTTCCCAAGGCAAGATCAATTGCAGCTCGAGCATATTCATACCCAGTTATATAGCTATCAGCATTTACTCCAAGACCTATGCTTATGGTAACAGCCATCTCATTGCCAATATTTACATTTCGAACTTCCTCAAGGATTGAAAACTTGGTACTCTGTAGAATCGAAAAGTATCTGTATTGAAATACAAAGATATATTTATCCTTTTCTAGTTTCTTTATTACAGCATCAATACCCTGCATATATTTATTAATTTTTCGATCAACCAGGGCTGTTAGTAGAGAGCGTCTAACTTCGTCTATGCTATCTAAAGCTTCATCATAATTATCTATATATAGTAAGCCAACAATCAGTTTCTGTTCTTTATTTTCCTTTTGCAAAACAATAATATCTGTCTCGTCAAATAAGTACATTGCAATTAAGGCGTTTTTAGTATCCCATGCCTTCTTTGATTCATAGAAGCTCCAATTGGCATCTTCATCAAAGCTGGGTGAAATAATTTTCCGAAGTACAACCCTGTAATGCCTGTTACTTAACTCAATATGTGCCACATGATCCTCTCCTGCCTTGGGAAGGTCCTCCTCTGTAAAATCAGTAAGTATATGGTATATGGGACGCTTAATAATATTTTTTCCTTGGAACAAATCAATAAATTCATTGTTACCCCATTGCAATTCCCCATCTATATCAAGTAGAGCATAAGGCACAGCCATTTCTTTTAAGAGGCGCTTTTGAACCTGTGCAAAATCCATTGCATAACGAACTAGCTCTGTTGCAATTTGATTTTTCCTAAAATAAAATACAGTTGCCGCCAATAAGAAATATGCCACAATAAAAATGGACATAACATATCCTGCTTGTTTGTTAATAACATATATACATAAATTCATGAATAGTAAAAGCACCGTTAAATAGACCGGCCATAAAAGATAATTTCTTAATGCATTATTCAATCTTAATTTCCTACCCATGATTTATACTCCTTTTTAGGTGTAATTATAACATTAATTGCTGACTATTTAAAGTCTATCTTTAAAATTCGAATACTATGTGGCATATATAGAAAAGATTGCTGTTAACCAACCGATTAAATCCATGGTTTCACAACAACCTCTTTGTACATTCTTAATATTTATACTTATATTTTTATTTGTAAATATATATAATATATCTCTAAAATTTACTCCCTTACAATATTGGGATAGCTCCATTCATCCACACTTACCATTTTTATTAGATTGGAAAAATTGCAAGTATCGTCTATGTAATAATACTTTGTCTTCTTATCAGTTCTGTGCTTTATAAACACCTTGTAGTCTTCTTCTGGGTATACCTCCATTAATAATGAATCCCCAAATTGTAAAATAACAGGGTCAACCGAAGGCATCTTATTGGCTGATGAGAATGTGACCATACGGCTAGTTACCGAATTAATAATATAGTTTATATTTTGCTGAGAGATTTCTACATTCTGACCATTATACTCCCCATATAGCTTCATTCCACTTTCTACTATGCTAGCATTAACCTCATCATACACATTGTCACATTGCCTCTTATACAATATACCACCCACAACTACACCAACCATGGCAATAAGAGCAATAATAAAAAAAGCCCCAAACATCATTCCTTTACTAAATCTTATTTTTCTTCTCACTCTTTCCATATCAAGCTTAACCTCTCATCCATTTGTATATTTATGGCTTATATTATACCGAACTTAGAATTGGAATACAACACCAAAATATATAAACATTTGGTTAAGGTGGTCCTCATAATAATAAAGCCGTTACATAACCAATTGATTTCACTCAATCTGTAATGTAACGGCTATAATTTAATTATGTCAATCTACTGTGTAAGGCATTAAAGCAATATGTCTTGAACGCTTAACAGAAACTGTTAATGCTCTCTGATGTTTAGCACAGTTACCTGTAATTCTTCTAGGAAGAATCTTGCCTCTCTCAGATACATATCTTTTTAACTTATTAACATCTTTATAGTCAATGCCTGTAAAATTCTTGTCTGCGCAGAATACGCAAACCTTTTTTCTTCTACGGCCAAAGGTTCTTCTCTTACCTTGAAAATCTCCTCTGTCATTCTTATTGAACGCCATATTATAACCTCCTTAACAAATTTAATAATTGCTTTACTAACAACGGAGGTTTTACCTCCTTATCCGATATTTAATTATTCTATCTAATTAAATGGTAGTTCCTCGTCTATACCATCAGGAATATTCATAAAGCCATCCCCCATTGCTGAGCTAGGCTCTGGTTTGAAGTCATCCCTCTGATAATTATTGCTGTCTGAATTGGAATTGTTTCCTTTGCTTTCTGCAAACTCAATTTCTTCAACAACCACCTCTGTGGTGTATATCTTTTGCCCCTCGCTATTGGTATAGCTACCGGTTTGAATTCGCCCTACAGCAACCATCTTCATACCCTGTCTGAAATACTTTTCTACAAATTCAGCCTGTTTACCAAAGCATACACAGCCAATAAAATCTGCCTCCTGGTTTTCATTAGCTCTTTTAAACCTACGGTCTACTGCTAATGTAAATCTGGCAACTGCTACAGAATTCTCTCCTTGTGAATATCTCACATTGGGGTCTCTGGTCAAACGACCCATTAATATAGCTTTATTCATTACTTATACCTCCCTTTTCTACTTCGCCCTAGGGTAGTACATTAAACATCTTTTCTGATGCATAAATATCTGATTACTTTTTCCATGATGCGAACTCTTTGTTCGATTTCATCTGGAACACTGGAATCAGACTCGAAATGGATGAAATAATAGTAGCCTTCTTTCATTTTCTGAATCTCATAGGCTAACTTCTTTTTGCCCCAGTCATCCACATTGGATACTGTGCCGCCGAATCTGCTAATTAGTTCTTTTACTTCCTCTAATGTAGCTACTCTTTCTTCATCTTCAATCTTTGCATTTACAACTAAGGCTAATTCATATTGATTCATAGTTGCTTAGCACCTCCTTCTGGTCTCTGGCCCTTTTCTAATACAAATAATATTCTTATCAATATCTGTATTTAAAGAGCAAGGAATATTTGTATAGCATATCACAATTAAATATATTAACATATGTTTTAGAATAAAACAATCTATTTTTTTAACAATTCAGAAATACTTTTATCAAGAAAGGTTTTCGCTGGCTAAATACAAAGCGCGCGAGTGCGCATCCTTGTGGAGCTTTTTTTGTATAATAGGACAAACTTTCCTATTATACACAGTGTCTAATTGCCTATTCATATAATTCATTATAGTCTCTTGTACCCTTGCAAAGGCCCACAAACTATATTGCCCTTCTACTGGCCATAATAGGCATTGGGTCCATGCTTCCTTAGGAAATGTTTATCCTGAATATAATTAGGGGCTGGTACCATGGTGCTATTTAACTGTTCTGTCATCAGATTAATCTTCGCCAGCTCCTCTAGTACTACGGAGTTGTGGACTGCCTCAGCAGCATCCCTCCCCCATGTAAAGGGTCCATGGCTTTTACACAATACACCAGGAACATATAAGGGGTTAAGATTCTTAAAGGTTTCAATAATAACTAGTCCTGTATTCTTCTCATACCCATTGCTAACCTCATCTTCTGTTAGGCTTCTGGCACAAGGGATTTCACCATAGAAATAATCTGCATGGGTTGTTCCATAGCAGGGTATAGAGCGACCTGCTTGCGCCCAAGCTGTTGCAGCCGGGGAATGAGTATGAACTATTCCGCCTATATCTTGAAAGGCAAGATATAGCTCTAGATGGGTAGCAGTATCAGAAGAAGGTTTGTAATCTCCCTCTACCTTATTACCCTTCAGATCCATTACCACCATGTCAGAAACCTTAAGCTCTTCATAAGGGACACCACTAGGTTTTATAACAAATAATCCTTTTTCCCTGTCAATTCCGCTGACATTTCCCCAGGTATAAGTTATCAATCCTCGTTTTGGAAGCTCCATATTAGCTTCATATACCTGTTTCTTTAATTTATCTAGCATATTATACCTCGTTTCTTATAAATTAACTTTATCTATTCTAGCGAAGGGCCTCGATTGCTGCTCTCTCAATAGGAAGACCTGCAGAATATAGCTTCATAAATTCCTCGAAGCCCTCTACATCCTTTCTATCAGGTTCCATGGAGCTTCCAATCATATTGGCAAATACACGTTTTGCAAGGTAAGAATCTAGGGGTTCATCCTCAGTCTTATTAAGCATATAATCTGCCAAAAGAGCAATGCCCCATGCTCCCCCTTCCCCTGCTGTCTCCATTACAGAAACTGATGTATTCATAGCAGCAGCAAGGATTTTCTGGCCTACACCCTCTGTCTTAAACAATCCTCCATGACCTAGAACCCTATCCACCTTGACATCTTCTTCTTTAAACAAAATATCAAGGCCTGTCTTAAGAGCACCCAAAGCTGTAAATAAATGTACCCTCATAAAGTTAGCAAGGTTGAATTTAGCATCAGGCTTTCTTACAAAAAGCGGCCTTCCTTCTTCAAAATGAGTAATATGTTCACCTGAATAGTATCCATAGGAAAGTAAGCCTCCACAGTCTGCATCTCCTTCAAGAGCCTTATTATATAGAACAGAGTATAGCTTTGTAATATCTACTTTCATATCCATAGCTTCTGCAAATTCACCAAACAAGGTCACCCAAGCATTTAAATCAGAAGTACAATTATTGCTATGAACCATCGCAACAGGATCACCTGCTGGTGTCATTACAATATCCAGCTCCTGATGTACCCTCTTTAGTTCTTGCTCCATAACAACCATGGCAAATACACTGGTTCCTGCTGATACATTACAGGTTCTTACAGCCACACTATTTGTAGCAACCATACCAGTTCCCGCATCTCCCTCTGGTGGACATAGAGGTATTCCTGCCTGAAGATTACCAGTGGGATCTAGGAGACTAGCGCCCTCTTTAGTGAGCTTTCCTGCAGCTTCACCTGCCACAAGCACCTTTGGAAGTATGTCCCCTAGCTTCCAGGGCAATCCTTCAGACTCAACCAACTCATCAAATTGCTTTAGCATATGCTCATTAAAGCCCTTAGTCTTTGAGTCAACAGGAAACATTCCCGAAGCATCTCCTATTCCAAGTACCTTCTCACCCGTAAGCTTCCAGTGCACATATCCTTCTAAAGTAATAAGATAATCAATCTCAGACACATGATCCTCTTTATTTAAAATAGCTTGATACAGGTGGGCAATACTCCATCTTTGAGGTATATTGAACTTAAATACATCAGTTAGCTTATCAGAAGCTGGCCCTGTAATGGTGTTTCTCCAAGTCCTAAAAGGAACTAATATATCACCACTCTTATTAAAGGCCATATACCCATGCATCATGGCGCTAAAGCCTATGGCACCTATGGTAGTAATATTCACTCCATACATTCTATTTACTTCTTCTGCAAGGTCTCCATAGCTTCCCCTGATACCTTCCCATATGTCTTCCAGGGTATATGTCCATATACTGTCTACATAACGGTTCTCCCAATCATGTTTGCCTGTGGCAATCACAGTATATTCCTCATCCATTAAAACCGCTTTAATTCTTGTTGAACCAAGCTCAATTCCTAAGGTAATCTTACCACTTACTATTGCTTCTTTCCTCTTTATAACAACCCTATTTTCCACGAAAGTCCTCCAATCTCCATCTCTTTCAACTCATTATTCTCTGCTTTAAGATAAACATCTCATTTGACTAAGTAATATGTTCTTATCTATAAGCAACAGAATTCCATAATAATTCATTTTTAAGAGTTCTGATATTTGTATCCTTATCAATATATACAGCTTCAATTCCCATAGCTGCTGCCCAATCTCCAATCTGCTCTGCAGTAAGATCATATGAAAATGCAGTATGATGAGCACCGCCTGCTAGTAGCCAAGCCTCTGCTCCTACCTCAAGGTTAGGCATTGGAGTCCAAAATGCTGTTGCAACTGGAAGCTTAGGCATAGGTTTTTCTGTCTTCTTACAATCAACCTCATTGATAATAAGACGGAATCGATTACCAAGATCGATTAAGGATGTAGCAATTGCAGGTCCTGTCTTAGAGGTAAATACCAACCTAGCTGGATCTTCTCTTTCACCCATAGATAATGGATTAACCTTAATTCCAATAGAACCATCAGCTACAGAAGGACACACCTCCAGCATATGGGCTTGAAGAATACCTTCCTTACCGGGTACAAGATTATAGGTGTAATCCTCCATGAA
>CAZMYP010000079.1:0-10212 GCA_964570535.1 uncultured Herbinix sp. | reverse complement strand
GAATAAAAAAATCTATGTATTGAAGCTAGTTCACATTTTGTTCACAGTGCCTGGCACCGTGTTCATTTGTTCACAGTACATGGCACCGTGTTCATAATAAAGTGAACCATTTTCTGTTACAATCACAAAACCATTCCAAATACCATATATTAGTAGGAGCAATATTATTTTTCTTGGAGGGTTCAATGAAACGGAAGTTAATCTGTGTACTGGTTTTAATTGCTATGACAGTCTCCTTGTTGGTTGGCTGTAAAGGAAAGGACGATCTGATAGAAATAACCTTGAATGAGGTTGCACACTCTGTATTCTATGCACCTATGTATGTGGCCTTTGAAGAAGGATATTTTGAGGACGAAGGATTAAAGGTTGATCTAGTAAACGGCCTAGGAGCCGATAAAACTATGACGGCTGTGATTTCTGGAGATTGTGAGATTGGATTTATGGGTTCTGAGGCTTCGATATATGTGTATAATCAGGGGGCAGAGGATTATGTTGTAAACTTTGCACAGCTGACACAGCGTGCAGGGAACTTTCTTGTATCAAAAGATTTAGGTGAGGAATTTAAATGGGATAATGTTAGAGGAAAGACGGTTATTGGAGGTCGCAAAGGTGGTATGCCTCAGATGGTATTTGAGTATATTTTGAAGAAGCAGGGTGTAGATCCCAGAAATGACCTTAATATTGTTCAAAACATTGATTTTGGGCTAACCTCACAGGCCTTTGCATCTGGACAGGGAGACTATACCATGGAGTTTGAGCCGGCTGCCACAGCTCTGGAGCTAGAGGGCAGTGGTAAGGTGGTAGCTTCTCTTGGTATTGAAAGTGGCAAGGTGCCATATACTGCATTCTCAGCACGCAAAAGCTATATTGATAAAAATCCGGATGTAATTCAGAGCTTCACTAATGCCATTCAAAGGGGGATGGATTATGTCGGAAGTCATACGCCTGAAGAAATAGCAAAAGTTATTGCTCCTCAGTTTAAGGAAACAGAAGATAAGACCCTTGTAATGCTTGTGACAAGATATTATGAGCAGGATACCTGGAAGGATAATTTGATATTTGAGGAAGTAAGCCTTACACTTTTACAGGATATATTGGAGGAGGCGGGAGAACTTCAAAAGAGAGTTCCTTATGAGAATATTATTACTAGAGAATATGCCGAAAAGGCATTTAAGAAGTAGATTGTAAGCAATAGATAGTGGGTACTGTTATGGATATTCGTCGCTCACAAGAAGGGCGAATATTCATAACAGTACCCACTATTTAATGTGTTAAATTGATTAATAATCTTATTCCTCAGAGATATTATCTTGATTTGACTCAAATATATCTTCAACGTCTTCATATTCATCAAAGTCATCTTCGAAATCATCGAGATAATCAGGATTCATATACCTGTATACAGCGTATGCAATAGCAGCAACAGCAGCTATAGCACCGATAATTGCCAATACACATACTAAGGTGTTTTTCTTCTTTTCTTCTGGGTTTTTCTTATGCATAATCTCTCCTAACTTAATAGCATTTAAAAAGTCATCGAATTTATTGCTCATGCTTACACATCCTTTCTTGGTTATTATTATGATTTAATTATAAATAGTATAACATATTTATGGATGAATTGCTATAATTATAATTTCTTAACTCTCATCTTTTTATTCAGTAATTATTAATTATCAACGAGAATCAGGTTTGCAAAGGAAGAAATCATCTTTTTTGTGCCAAATCCCGGAAACTCAACTGTTACCTCGTAATCTTTACCTCCCATTACAATGTCAGTAACTATACCTATCCCAAATTTGATATGCTTGACAGTATCACCGACTCCATAATCCAAACTTTTCATTTTACTTCCAACAAAATTCTTTGGCTGAGTAGCATAGGGCTTATAATTTTTTTGAGATTGATGATATTCAGCAGTATTATTTATGGCTTTAAAATCAAAGGGGCTAGAGGCTTCCTTTTCAGGCATATTAACCTTCATCATATATCTGGGTATTTCATGGATAAAGCGAGATGGCTTATTATATAAGATCTCTCCCCTTAGCATACGATGCTTTGCTGCTGAAAGTGACAGAACATTCATTGCACGGGTAATTCCTACATAGCATAGCCGCCTTTCCTCTTCAATTTCTTCCTGAGGATTGTCTGCATAGATGGACATATAACTAGGAAATATTCCTTCTTCCATACCACAAATATATACATAAGGAAATTCCAAGCCCTTGGCACTATGAAGAGTCATTAAAACTATATTATCTATGCTATCATCAAGATTATCTATATCAGAAACCAAAGCAACCTCCTCTAAGAAACCACTTAGAGTAGGGGCTTCTTCAGCTCCCTCCACATAAGTAACTAGCTTATTAACCAGTTCATCAATATTGGCTATGCGATCTTTGGCTTCATCTGAATCTTCAGCTTCCAGAGTTCTTAAGTATCCTGTTGAATCTAGAATATCATCAATTATATCGATAAGATTATAGTTGTCTTGGTACAATTTTGACCTTAACCCCTCAATCAAGCTTACAAAGGGCATGATTTTTGAAGCTGTTCGTTCAATCCCTGGTATTTGTTGGGCACGAGTAAGAGCATCATAAAAGCTCATATCATTAAGGATAGCATAGTCACTTACCCTATCAATAGTAGTAAGACCAAGACCACGACGAGGAACATTGATAATTCTCTTAACAGCGATACTGTCCAGGCCATTATCAATAGTCTTAAGATATGCAAGAATATCCTTAATCTCTCTACGGGCATAGAAATTTACACTTCCGATAATCTTATAGGGAATATTTCTAAGTATTAATTTTTCTTCAAATATTCGAGACTGAGCATTTGTCCTATAAAGGATAGCAAAATCATTATAGTTGGCAGAATTGCTTTCTACAGTTCGTTTTATCTCGCTGGAAATAATATTGGCTTCCTCTATATCAGACTCAAACAAAGTATAGTTTACAGGAGCTCCTTTGTCATTATCAGTCCAAAGGGACTTATCCTTACGACCAAAATTCTTAGAGATAACCTCATTGGCAGCATCTAAAATACTCTTTGTAGAACGATAATTTTGCTCCAGCTTTATTACAGTAGTATTGGGAAATGCCTTCTCAAAATTAAGAATATTTTGAATATTAGCCCCGCGGAACTTATATATACTTTGATCGTCATCGCCAACCACACAGAGGTTATATTCCTTATCACCATCTTCATTGAGGCCTGAGGCTAGAAAATGGATTAGTCTAAACTGTGCCGTATTAGTGTCCTGATACTCATCTACCATAATATAGCGAAATCTATTCTGGAAATATGTAAGAGCCTCCTTATCTTTCATAAAAAGCTCAACAGTTTTAAAGATTAAATCATCAAAATCCAGTGCATTACTGGATTTAAGACGCTTTTGGTATTCCTTGTATGCCTCGGCATACTTCTTACCCAGGTAATCCCCATCAGCATTTTTCTCGAATTCATCAGGTGAAATCAACTCATCCTTAGCTTTTGAAATAGCGCTTAGGATGCTTTTTTCAGGTATTTTCTTGGTATCAATTTCTAGGTATTTACATACCTCGCGAATAAGTGTCTTCGAATCGTCTGAATCATATATGGAGAAGCTACGCTTATAGCCAATACGGTCTATAAAGCGCCTTAGAATACGAACACAGGTAGAGTGGAAGGTGCTAACCCAGATGTTTTCTGAACCGTAGCCCACAATCTGATCTACCCTTTCTCTCATTTCTCTAGCAGCTTTATTTGTAAATGTAATGGCAAGAATATTCCAGGGGTTAACAGAGTTATGCTCAATCAAATATGCTATCCGATGAGTTAGTACTCTAGTCTTACCAGAGCCTGCTCCAGCCAGAATTAAAAGTGGACCTTTATTATGTAAAACAGCACGTTTTTGTTGGGGGTTCATTGTATCATATATACTCATTATATAACCTACCTATCTTTATTAATTAGTTAAAAAGTTTGCCTATTTTATAAGCAAAGCCATAGAATTAGTATAGCATGGTAAATGGTCAGATTCAAGTTAACATCATTTTTTTTGCTTTGACATCTAGTATCGTATACTATATAATAAAACAGAGGTGATTTTATTGGACAAATCGAAGGAAGAGTATATTTCTCGCCTGATAGATAATCTGCAAAATGTGAAATATATCATGCCAGATGATATACCAAATATCGATTTATATATGGATCAGGTTACTACCTTTATGGATAAGCATCTAAAATCCTCGAAAAGGTATAGTGAGGATAAGCTCCTTACAAAGACTATGATAAATAATTATACTAAGAATGAACTACTTCCTCCTCCAGATAAAAAGAAATACACTAAGGAGCATATGTTTCTTCTTATATTTATTTATTATTTTAAGAATATATTATCAATTAGTGATATTCAAAATATTTTTAATCCTTTGACAAAGAGATTTTACGGTAATAAATCAGATATTGGCTTAGAGGAGATTTATAGTGAGATCTTTAGACTTGAAAAAGAACAGACAGATGCACTGACAAAGGATATGATAAGGAAGATGACAAAAGCAAAAGAATCCTTTGACTTTGTAGAGGATGAGGAGGAGCATGATTTTCTCTCAATGTTCTCTTTTATCTGTATGCTATGCTTTGATGTTTATATGAGAAAGCATCTTGTTGAACAGCTTATTGACCTTTCTCTTAAGCCAGATATGGAATCTAAAGCTAAGGGAAATAATAAGGAAAGCGCTAAGGATAATTCTAAAGAGAACAGTAAGAAGGCTGACAATGTTGAGAATATAAAGAAGACTAATGGTAAGAAAGCAGATAATAGTGAGAATATAAAGAAGACTAACGGTAAGAAAGCAGATAATGTTTAGAATAAAAAGAAGTCAAATGGTAATAATTAAGCCCATATCAATACTTGGTATGGGCTTTTGCTTATTTGTTTGTATTAAAGCTACTCATTCGGGTGAAAACCATATCATAACCATCATTACCATAATTAAGAGAACGATTTACGCGACTTATGGTAGCAGTTGAAGCACCAGTCTTCTCAGCTATCTCAAGATATGTTTTTTGATTTCTCAGCATTCTTGCCACCTCAAATCGTTGGGATAAGGAAAGCAGTTCATTCACAGTGCAAATATCTTCGAAAAATTTATAGCATTCTTCTGAATCCTTTAAACTTAGAATAGCTTCAAATAAATGATCGACAGCCGGTGTTCTGATGTTTTTACTCATCGTTAGGAATCCTTCCTTTCATCCTATTAGTGATTTGTACATATAATGACATTTTAACATTATACAGTGTTAAAGTAAAGAGTTATTATATATTTGTAGTTGAATTCATTAATTTCTTTTTATCTATTGTTATATCTTTTGAAAAATTTTTGGTTGTGTAGCAGCTCAAATTACTCGAAAATGGGGGGGTTGACACTGCCAAAACTAATGATTATAATTACTAAAGGAAGTTGATGTAAAGTTATAAAATATTTGGAGGAGTCATGACCAAAAGAAGAAATAAAACACCCATAATGCAGATAGTAGTAATGCTATTTAGTCTGTTTGTATTGCTAGCTTTTATTTTGGTAGCTTATAGGGAATTGAGACCCATGGTGGTAAAGGCTGTTACTGTTGAAGCAGGTGAACCCTCAATTAATGTAGATGAATTCTTAATAGATAAGGATAAAGACGGAAGCTTTATTACAGATGTTAATAATCTTAACCTTCATACTCCTGGTAATTATGAAATACAAATTAGTATAAATAAAAGAGTTCATACTTCAAGTCTTAAAGTTATAGATACAATAGCTCCCACAGCAGAAGCTGTGTCTTTTATTGCGTTAAAGAACGAAAAATTAGAGGCCAGTGAATTTGTAGATAAGGTATCAGATGCTACATATGTAAATATATCCTTCGTGTCAGAACCTGACACCTCAAGTCCTGGGGAGATGAATGTAGAAATTAAGCTGGAGGACTTAGGAAATAATATCAGCATTATAAATTCAAAGCTTACTATACTAGATGTGAAAAGCACTGTTTCCATAGAAGCAGGAACTATAATTGATTTGGAACCTAAGGATTTTTTGAATAATGACAAATACGATGTAAAAATTCTATCGGATTTAAATTTGATTGATGTTAATACCCCAGGAGTTCATACTATCCAAATTGAAGTAGACAAGAAGGTATTTAATTCTATGATAGAAATAGTAGATACGACACCACCCTCTGTGACCCCTATAAACATTGAGTCTTGGAAGGGAGATGAGGTTTTACCAGTTGATTTTATTGAGAGTGTAAGTGATTATTCACAGGTAAGAATGTCATTTGCTCAAGTTCCTGATTTTGAGATCCCTGGCAATCAAGAGGTGACAGTAATAATTGAGGATTTTGCTGGGAATAAGACAGAGATTAAACCTATGCTAACAATAAAGGAAGATACTGAACCACCTGTTTTTTCAGGAGTTAAGGATAAAACAATATACGAGGGAGAGTCCATATCCTATAAAAAAGGTGTTAGTGTGGTTGATAATAGAGATAAAGAAATAAAATTTCAAGTTGATTCAAGTACAGTAAACCTTAATAAAGCTGGTGACTATAAGGCGAGCTACACTGCTGAGGATTTAGCAGGAAATAAAGCTGTTGAAAAGGTTACCATAACTGTTATTCCATTAACTATTACAGATGAAATGCTAAATGAAAAGACAGATAAAATACTTGCAAAAATTACCAAGGATGGAATGACAAAAAGAGAAACAGCCCTGGAAATATTCAATTGGATTAAGAGAAATCTCACTTATACTGGTACCTCCGATAAAAATGATTGGAGGAAGGAAGCCTATAGAGGAATGGTTGATGGACTAGGGGATTGCTTTACTTACTATGCAGTAGCTGAGGCTTTACTTACTCGGGCAGAGATTGACAATATGAGGGTAACCAGAGTCGGAGGAAGAACACAGCATTTTTGGAGTCTTGTTAATTGTGGAGATGGATGGTATCATTTTGATTCATGCCCAAACAAGGATAAGATGCGTGCTTTTATGCTTACTGATGCAGAGGTAGAGGAATATACAAAAAAAAGAGGTAATAATTATTATGTATATGATAAAACCTTATATCCGGCTACACCAGAAAAATAGTTATTAACAGAAGGAGCCCTTATGGCTAAGAAGTTAGGTATTATTGGGGGATTAGGTCCAGTTGCTACAGCATATTTTTATGAACTGATAAGTCGTATGACAGATGCTTATATTGATCAGGATCATATTGATATAGATATTATAAGCAAACCTACAATCCCAGACAGAACAGATTATATATTGGGGCGGAGCTCCTGCAGCCCACTTCCTCATATGATTGATATTGGTAAGACCTTAGAATCTATGGGAGCAGATTATATTGCAATTCCTTGTATAACTGCTCATTATTTTCATAAGGAGTTATCTGATAATATCATGATTCCTATTATTTATATTATTGATGAAACCATACAGTATTTAAATAAACATGGAATTAAGAATGTTGGTATTATGGCTACAGAGGGTACAATTGAAAGTGGGCTATTCCAGAAGGAGTTAAGTAAAGCTGGGATTATTCCTATTATTCCTTCAAAACAGAAACAAGCCCTAGTTACAAGCTTAATATATAAGAATGTTAAGGCAGGGTTACCTGCAAATATGGAATGGTTTCGCCAGGTTACTGATGAATTAGTAGTAAATGGTGCTGAAATAATTGTGTTGGGTTGTACCGAGCTATCACTGATAAAGCGTGACAATGAAATAGGCTCCGGCTTTATAGACTGCCTAGAGGTTTTGGCTATGTGTAGTGTTACAAAATGTGAAGCCAGCTTAAAAAGTGAGTATTTGAATTTAATTTCTTGAAAGGCATGAAGAGTATGCAGAATAATGTATTGGAGTATTTGGAAAATATAGTTAATGAGGTACCTGACAAAATAGCCTATGCTGATGAAAATTTCGGTGCTACCTTTAGTGAGGTCTATAATAATTCAAGGGCTATTGGAACATATTTGCATAAGCAGGGACATTATAAAGAGCCTGTAGTTGTATTTATGGGTAAACATCCAGATGCTATTATTACCTTTTATGGAGTAGTATATGCTGGTTGTTTTTATGTTCCTATAGATGAAGAAATGCCTAGGCATCGAATAGAATTGATATTCCAGAGCCTTAAGCCTAAAGCAGTGATATGTGATAGGGATACCATTAAGACTATAGAGACTTTCGATTATAAAGATAAGGTATATCTCTATGATGATATAGTCAAGATATCTTCTGATGAGCAATTACTAGGAGATATTAGAAATAGTCAGATTGATACAGATCCAATATATATAGTTTTTACATCAGGTTCAACTGGCGTGCCAAAGGGAGTTGTAGCCTGTCATAGGTCAGTAATTGATTATATCGAGAATCTTTCAGAAGTGTTGAAGATTAACGAGAACACGGTTTTTGGTAATCAGACCCCTCTATATGTGGATGCCTGCCTTAAGGAGTTATATCCTACACTAAAATATGGGGCGACAACCTATATTATACCAAAGAGTTTGTTTATGTTTCCATTAAAGTTAGTGGAGTTTTTAAATGATAAAAAGATAAATACGGTATGTTGGGTAGTATCTGCCCTTACAATGATATCTGCTTTTGGTGCTTTTGAAAAAGCAAAGCCAGAATACCTAAGCACAATAGCATTTGGCAGTGAAGTATTTCCTATCAAGCAGTTTAATATATGGAGAAAGAACCTTCCAGAGGGAAGATTTATTAATCTTTATGGACCTACAGAGTGTACCGGAATGTCCTGTTATTATGAAGTAGATAGGGAGTTTCAACTGGATGAGGCAATACCTATCGGAAGACCCTTCAAAAATACAGATATAATGCTTTTAGATGAAGAGAACAAGCAGACAGTGCAGGGAGCTCCAGGTGAAATCTGCATTAGAGGAACTTCCTTAGCATTGGGTTATTATCAAAACTTTGAGAAAACTAATGAGGTGTTTGTTCAAAACCCATTAAATAATTCCTATCCTGAATTGATTTATCGAACAGGAGATATTGGCAAATATAATGATCATGGTGAATTGGTCTTTGTCTCTAGAAAAGACAATCAGATTAAGCATATGGGCCATAGAATTGAATTGGGTGAGATTGAGGTTGTAGCAAATATGCATCCGGATATAAAAGCTGCCTGCTGCATTTTTGATAATATAAAAAAGAAGATAATTCTTTACTATGTTGGAGAAATAACGAAGGCAGAGGTATCAAGCTTCTTAAAACAGAAGCTACCAAGATATATGGTTCCCAATAAGATAGAGGAGCTAGACACTATGCCTTTAACATCTAACGGAAAAATTAACAGAGTGTTGTTAAAAAATAATATTCAAGAAAGTATAGGAGAATAAAATGGAACAAATACTAGAATTATTAGAAGGATTACATCCAGAGGTAGATTTTGAAACATGTACAACTTTAATTGATGATAAGATTATAGATTCCTTTGATATCGTAACACTTATATCCGATTTAAGTGAAGAATTTGATATTAGCATTCCTGTGGAAGAGATTGTACCAGAGAATTTCAACTCCGCTAAGGCTATCAATGCTTTGATTGAAAGATTATTAGAGGATGAATAACAGGGGGCTTTATGTATTTTACATCGTATGAGTTTATTCTATTTATAATATTGTTGTTTATTCTGTATTATATAATTCCAAAGAAGTTCCAATGGATGTTGCTTCTTTTGGGTAGCTATGTATTTTATAGTTTTGCTGGGCTTGGTTATTTGGCATATATTGCTGTCACCACCTTGTCAACCTATTTTGTTAGTAGAAGGCTTGGATTTCTGCAGATTAGGGGAGCAAACTATATAAAAGAGAATAAAGCAGAAATGACCAGGGAAGAAAGAAAAGCCTATAAAGCACAGATGAAGAAAAGACAAAGGATATGGCTATCAAAGTTTTATAATGAGCGATGATGGTCAAATACATGTGAGTAACGCATTGGGCTTCGAAATGGTCACAAATCCATCAGTCAAATTAAAAAGGTCTGAAGATGGTAACATCCAAATATATTGGATTCCATAATATGTGTTATTCTTTTTCAAGAATGACACATGATACAACTGATTACATAATACAAATCTAAATTGTTAAAAGTTATTAAATAAATAGATTATGCCAGAAAAAGATGCATATGAATTAATAATAAATGCAA
>CAZMYP010000078.1:9695-10643 GCA_964570535.1 uncultured Herbinix sp. | reverse complement strand
TCAGCATACGAGATAGCAAAGGATATTAGTGAAGGCCTTGCCCGAGTTGCCCTTGCTGCAGAAATAGATGGTGAGGTAGTTGATCTTAGAACCATTGTTGATAAGGACTGTGAACTAAATATTTTAACCTTTAATGATGACGCTGGAAAAGCAGCTTATCGTCACACAGCTTCCCATGTACTTGCACAGGCAGTTCAGAGGCTTTATCCTGCTGCTAAGCTGGCCATTGGACCTGCTATAGAGAATGGCTATTATTATGATTTTGACACAGCTCCCTTGGATCGCGCAGCACTTGACGAAATAGAAAAGGAAATGAAGAAGATAATCAAAGAGGGTGCTGAATTAGTACGGTTTACCTTACCTAGGGATGAAGCTATTGCCCTAATGAAGGAAAAGGATGAGCCTTATAAGGTTGAGCTGATTGAGGAGCTTCCAGAGGATGAAGTTATTTCCTTTTATCAGCAAGGAGATTTTGTTGACTTGTGTGCTGGACCTCATATGATGACTACAAAAAACATTAAGGCAATTAAGCTTATATCCTCATCTGGTGCTTATTGGAGAGGTTCAGAGAAGAACAAGATGCTTACCAGAATATATGGAACTGCTTATACTAAGAATGCTGATATGGAAGCACATTTGGCACATTTAGAGGATATTAAGAAGCGTGACCACAATAAGCTAGGTAGAGAGATGGAGTTATTTACAACTGTAGATGTTATAGGACAGGGGCTGCCTTTGTTGATGCCTAAGGGTGCTAAGATAATTCAGACACTGCAGCGCTGGATTGAGGACGAAGAGGAACGCAGAGGCTATATGCGGACTAAGACTCCATTTATGGCTAAGCCTGATTTGTTTAAGCAGTCACAGCATTGGTATCATTATAAGGATGGAATGTTCGTAATTCCTGATCCTAAGGATGTTGATAATGAGGATAAGATGCTAGCTCTT
>CAZMYP010000078.1:0-9685 GCA_964570535.1 uncultured Herbinix sp. | reverse complement strand
TGAGGACTAAGACACCTCTTATGGCAAAGAAGGACCTGTATGTTATATCCGACCATTGGAACCATTATAAAGAGGGTATGTTTGTTATTGGAAATGAAGATGATGAAGAATCAGAAGTATTTGCTCTTCGTCCAATGACCTGTCCTTTCCAATATTATGTATATAAGCAGTCTCCAAAAAGCTACCGTGATCTTCCTTGCCGTTATGGTGAGACATCCACCTTATTTAGAAATGAAGAATCTGGTGAAATGCATGGACTTACAAGAGTAAGGCAATTTACAATATCAGAAGGACATTTACTTATGACTCCTGAACAGGTAGAAGAGGAATTTGCAGGTTGTTTGGATCTTGCAATGTACTGCCTAAAGACTCTTGGTCTGGACGGGGATGTTAGCTACCGCTTATCCAAATGGGATCCCAATAACAAGAGTAAATATCTTGGTGATGAGAAAGACTGGGAAAGCATGCAGAACAAGATGCGAGAAATGCTTATTAAGAATAAAGTGGATTTCACAGAGTCAGAAGGTGAAGCTGCATTCTACGGGCCCAAATTAGATATTCAGGCAAAGAATGTCTATGGCAAAGAAGATACAATGATTACAATTCAACTGGATTTCGTATTAGCAGAGCGATTTGACATGACCTATACAGATGCAAACGGCGAGAAGAAGCGTCCATATATTATCCACAGAACCAGTATAGGCTGTTATGAAAGAACACTAGCATGGCTGATAGAAAAATATGCTGGAATGCTACCTACATGGCTATGCCCTGAGCAGGTAAGAATACTTCCAATATCAGAAAAATACCATGATTATGCACAAAAGGTCAAGGCAGAGCTTCAAAACAACAACGTTCTTGTAACCGTAGATGAGAGAGCTGAAAAAATCGGATATAAGATTAGAGAAGCAAGGCTAGAACGGATACCTTATATGCTAGTAGTAGGTCAGAAGGAAGAAGAGGATGGAGTAGTATCCGTAAGAAGTCGTAAATTAGGAGACGAAGGACAAAAGTCTCTAAATACATTTATCGATGAGCTAACCAAAGAAATCAGAGAAAAAATAGTGTACCAGGCACCGTAAACAAACTGTGAACAAAACAAATTCTAACCGGGTTTTTTGAGGAAGTCTCATCTAAACCCGGTTTTTTATGTAAATAACACTGTTATATAGTAGATATTTGGAATTTGATTAGCAAATAATACCTAGAAATTAACTAAGTAATTGACATTTTCACTGATAAAATATATAATAATTGAAAGTAATGGATTATATTGTGATAAGGTAGCAGATTTTTATTAAGCAAATAAAATTTTAGGAGGATTTAATATGGCTTTTTGCTCAAAATGCGGTTCGCAAATGGATGAAAACAGTAAATGTCCGTCATGTGATTTGGGAGTTAATGAAAATACAACACCAATTCCAACACCAACACCACCAGGGACAGCTTATACAGCTCAACCTAATGCGTTTCAAAAGCTAAATGATACTAAGGATACTACTGGGGAGTATGACGAGAAGGATATTAATGATAACAAATTGATGGCTGTTTTGGCTTACTTGGGTATTCTAGTGTTCATTCCAATGTTTGCTGCTCCAAACTCAAAATATGCCCGCTTTCATACAAAACAAGGGTTTAATCTTTTCCTTTTATACATAGGCTATTCAATAATCAATTTTCTATTTAGATTAGTTAAGGTAACTCGTTATGTATGGTCAATTCCTTATCAAACCACACCAGGAATTCTTATATTTATTGGTTGGTTAATTGGTATACCACTATTTATATTATCTATCTTGGGTATTATTAATGCAGTTCAGGGTAGAGCCAAGGAATTACCTATAATAGGAAAGATCCAGATATTGAAGTAATAGATCTATGCTAAAAACAATATAAATTCTATAGCACTAGCGCATTCATTTTATATTAAAGTGAGTGCGTTATTTTTTAGAAATTATTTCCTGTTTGTAATAATATAACTTACAATTATGTTAGAATTTATGTTACAATTTAGTTAAATAAATGAAACCTTGGTACATACTTCATCGTCTAATACTTGATAGTATACAAATCGTTTTTATATTTATTAGAGAGGAGAATTTTATGGGAAGAAAAATTTTATCATTACTTTTATGTGGCGCATTAGTATCTGGACCTGTTTCTCTACAAAGTATGACCCAAGCAGAGTCTAATAAACCTACATCAGTACCAATTATGATAGAAGAGACTATGATGAAAGAAGATAATATGGGGATAGATACTATGATAACAGATAATGTGATGACAGATTCTGTTAATAAAGAGGAAATGTCATCTGAAAAGGCACTTGAAGCTGCAATTAAAGCAGTTAAAGCAAAGCTTAAGATTCCAAAGGAATATTCAGAGTTTGATTATTATTTTCATGGAACCAATACTTATTCAAATACTTACTGGAGTTTGAATTGGAGGAATCCAGAGGAGTATGGCTATATTGAGGTTAGCCTAGATAAGGACAATAATTTTATTAGTTACTCGAAATATGACCAAGCCAATAGCGGGAAGGGTATTCCTAACTATTTGAAAAAAGAGCTAAGGGATGAGGCAGAGGACTTTATTAAGAAAATTGCACCCGATGTATTTAAAAAGCTAGAATTTGTTGAGGCTAATTATGATGGGATATATAACAATTCATATTCATATCATTTTCAAAGGATAGAAAAGGGTGTGTTATTCCCTGATAATACTGTATCTGTAAGAGTTAATGCTAATACCGGTGATATTTTATCGGCTTCTATCAATTGGCTCCATGGTGGCAAGATACCTTCATCTACAGCCAAGCTTAGTAAAGAAATGGCGTCAAAGCTTATTGGTAGTAATTTAGATATGAAGCTTACTTATAAAACTAATTATTATAGTATATTTAAAAATGGCCAAAATGAGACTGTTAAAAAGGCGTTTTTGGTATATGAACCTAATATTCCATATATTTCTATCGATGCAAATACAGGTGAAGTGTACTTCACTAGATCAGAGTGGGTAGAGAAACCCTATGATCAATTTACTAACTCTGAAAAATCTGCTGATATGGATAAGGGTGATACTGCTGGTGCTCCTATGTTAACAGATGAGGAAATAGCTAAAATCAATGAGCTGGAGAAGCTGATTACCAAGGATAAAGCTATAGAAATAGTTACTTCAAATCAATATTTGCATATTGATAAAGGACTTATGACATATACTGCTTCTTTAAACAAAGGTTATTCATATAAGGGTGATGACAACTCTTATGTATGGTATATTTCATTAAGAGACGAAAGACCTGTTGATTATAATAAGGAAGAGGATAGTTATAGGGCATATGCTAATGCTAGTGTTGATGCTAAAACTGGCAAAATACTTAGCTTTAATGCTAGTGTTAAGAATAATTATGATCAGAAAAATGAAAAGTGGCTACCTGTTAATGTAAAATATGATAAGGATTATGGTCAAAATGTTTTTGAAAAATTCTTAAAGTCTCAAATTAATGACCGCCTTGATAAGTCGAAGCTAGTTGATACACGTAATGACTATATAGCATATTATGAAGAAAAGAATTTGCCTATATACGGTGGTTACTCATATCAATACAATCGCTTTAATGAGGGCGTGGAATTTATTTATAATGGTATTTATGGTTCCGTAGACGGAGTTACGGGAAAAATCTATTCTTATAATAGTAATTGGGATGATGATATAGTCTTTGAATCCCCTAAGAATGCCATAACACCAAAGAAAGCATTTGAGTATTATATTAGTAAGGATGGTTTTAATTTACTATATGAGATTAACGTTATTAATCAATATGATCCAAATTACAAATCAAAAGATCGTTATTATGATTACTCAGAAGCTTATGCTGTAGACTATGAAATTCGTTTGGTATATCGCCCTGATATTAATCCTAATTATATTTCACCATTTACAGGGGAGCAATTAGATGGTGCAGGAGAGGTTTATAAGGACGCTAAGCCTTATGTTTATAAAGATATAAGTGACACATCTAGTAATAGGGAGCTACTTATATTATCAGATATGAATATTGGTTTTGAAGGAGAAAACTTTAAACCGGAAATGGTTATTAATGAGGGTGAAATCTTTAATCTTCTTGAAAAACTAGGATATTGGTCATCTGACTCGGAAAAAGAAAAGGCTTCAACGAAGCTTATTACAAGAGAAGAGTTAGCATATGAATTAATAAAAAGACTTGGCCTTGAGACGGTTGCCAAATTACCAGGTATTTATAAGACAGGCTATAAGGATGAGGATAGTATTAATTCAAAATACCTTGGTGCTGTTGCTCTGGCTAAGGGATTTGATATATTCTCAGCAGAAGAAGCTGAAGTCTTCAATCCAAAGAGTAATATATCCAGAAGAGACGCCATCTATATACTTTTGAATTTTGTAAAGACAGGTAACGATAATAGTTACAAATAAACAAGAAATATAAAAGGGCTGCTATAGGCAGCCCTTTTAATTACAAAATATTATGCTATTTTACTAACGCTTTTTGTAATGCGTGATACTTTTCTAGCAGCAGTGTTCTTATGCATAACGCCTTTAGAACAAGCTTTATTGATCTCAGAAACAGCAAGTGAAAGATTTGCAGTAGCAAGCTCTTTATCCTTAGCAGCAACTGCGGCATCAACCTTTTTAACCATAGTCTTAACCTTAGATCTAATTGCTTTGTTTCTTTCTGCCTTCTTTGTGTTAACTAAGATTCTTTTCTTCGCAGATTTAATGTTAGCCAATATTACACCTCCAAAATTATAATAATCTACAACCATATCTCCAAGGACAACATTGAGAGTTTATGCGCAACTTGGATTGGTGGTATTTATTTTGTTTCATTAAATCCGGACACGGGCGTTCTAATGAAAACATACTATTACATAGTATATTAACGAATTCATAAAGTCAATACATAATTTTCATTACCTTGTAGAAAATATAAGATACTATAGCTAAAAAATTCATTGGAGGTAGAATATGGACTGTAAAATAAGGACAGACCTTGCTCTTGAGGTTAGAGAGAGCTTTCCGGAGGACAATGTAGAAATCAAGGGTGTTATTTTGACAAAGGATTATGATGAGACTAATAAAATATGCATTACCACAGTAGAAATTAAGGATGAAGTAGGAGCAAGAGCCATGGAGAAACCCATAGGAACCTATATAACTATTGAAGCTCCTGAACTGGATAGTTCGTCAGAGGACTATCATAAACCAATATCGGATTTAATCGCTAATAATCTTAAAAAGCTTGCAGGAAGTCATAATAGAGAAGATATTCTAGTGGTAGGCCTTGGTAATAGGGAGGTTACCCCAGATGCGCTTGGCCCTCAGGTGGTAGACAATCTATTTGTTACAAGGCATCTTATCCGTGAGTATGGAGAGGAATTTAAGGAGAGAAACCATCTTGGAAGCGTCAGCGCAATATCTCCTGGGGTAATGGCCCAGACTGGCATGGAAACCCTGGAAATTATCAAGGGTGTTATTATGGAGACAAAACCAAAACTTATTATTGTAATAGATGCTCTAGCTTCAAGAAGTATTAATAGATTAAATACTACTGTTCAAATTGCTGACACCGGAATAAGCCCTGGCTCTGGTGTAGGTAATAATCGTAAAGCCTTAAATGAAGAAAGCTTAGGTGTTAAGGTAATTGCAATTGGTGTGCCGACAGTGGTAGATGCAGCGACAATTGTAGCTGATACCCTAACTAAGTATATGGAGTCAACTGGGTTTGGGGAGGAGGATATCATTAAATTTATATCTGAGGTTAATGGCAAGCAGATGAATAATATGTTTGTTACACCAAAAAATATTGATGAATCAATAAAGCGGATGAGCTATACCTTATCTGAGGCACTAAATTCCTGCTATTCACAGCCAAGCATGTCATAGGTACTAAAAACAGGCCATTTGAATATAATTAATTAGACTTGTTGTTAATGTAATCTATGATTTGGAGGCAGAGATGAAGGGATACCAACTTAAGGACAGGAAGAAACCCAACCAAGTAAGGCCACTTATCGTAATGCTAATAATTGTTTTGTTTGTGGTATCTATTATTATCCTGTCCTTTTCTAAAAAAAATGGTCAAGCTAAAGAAAGTTTTAAAGTGACGCTTATATCTAGTTTATATTCAAATATTATGGAATCAAGCTCTTCAATAATAAGCTATCAAACAAATAAAAAAAATCCTGCTTTTCCTTTGCCTTTTAACATTGCTAGAGGCTTTAGTAATATACATCTATATGTATCTGCTAATTCACAGGTGCCTCAAAATATTCATCATGATAGTAAGGAAACATTAAATGGCCTATATAATCCTAAGAAAAAAGTTAGTAATGATGATAATACAATAATAAAAGGAATGCTTACAAAGGAATATATATTAACTAACGGTGCCATAATTAACGGTGATGAATTTGAGGATTATATAGAGGCAGGTAGTAGCCAAAACAATAATGCTCAGGAACTACCGGTGTATATTATGGAAGGGGCAATTGATTATAATGAATTTGATATGGGATATCAAGGGAAATTGGGAGCCGTTGAAACTATGAGAAGTTATAATGGAACTCCCTTTACCTTAGAGCAGCTTAAGGATGTAAGCTTTTTAGTGAATAATTTTTATAATGTTGCGGGGGGAGTAAGTATTCCAGATGAGCTTTTTAATTCTGAAGTGATGCTTGAAAGGGATATGACTATAAAGACAGCAAATGATAAGCCACAAATACTCATATATCACACCCACTCTCAAGAGGAATTTCTAGATAGTAGGATAGGAGTGGTGGAGGATACAGTTGTGGGAATGGGGGAATACCTTACACAAATATTGGAGGAGGATTATGGTTATAATGTAATCCATGTAAGAGAAGTGTTTGATTTGATAGACGGCAAGCTGGATCGTAACCTGGCATATAATTATGCAAGGAAGACAATTAGCAAAAAGCTTGATGAAAACCCAAGTGTTGAAGTAGTTATCGATTTACATAGGGATGGCGTAGCAAAGCGCTCTACTTTTATTAAAGGCCAGGAAACAGCTCAAATTATGCTTTTTAACGGTTTGAGCAGGAACCAAAAGGGTCCCTTACCAAATCATGAGAATCCTAATCTTCAGGATAATCTTGCCTTTAGCCTACAGCTTCAGCTTAAATCCTTGGAATTATATCCCCAGCTATTTTATAAAAATTATCTGGAGGTCTATCGTTATAATCTGGATCTAAGACCTAAGAGTATACTAATAGAGCTGGGCACCTATAAAAACACCCTTAAGTCAGCAAGAAACGCAATGGAGCCCTTTGCAGAAATTCTTGATGCCGTATTACAGGGTAATTAAAGTATCTTGTAACAAAAAAAACTGTGTGGTATACTAAGGTCATATTTTTTTGTCAGAAGATTAATGTATATTAACATACACAGGAGGATTAGTATGGCCTTAGACCAACGTAAAATAAGAAATTTTTGTATTATAGCGCATATCGATCACGGTAAATCCACGTTAGCAGATAGAATAATTGAGAAAACAGGTCTACTTACCAGTCGGGAGATGCAGTCTCAGGTATTAGATAATATGGATTTGGAGAGAGAAAGAGGAATTACAATTAAGGCACAAACTATTCGAACCGTATATCGCGCAAAATCCGGAGAAGAGTATATATTTAATTTAATTGATACCCCAGGCCATGTGGATTTTAACTACGAGGTATCTAGAAGTCTTGCTGCCTGTGAGGGAGCAGTACTAGTCGTTGATGCTGCCCAGGGAATTGAAGCTCAGACCCTTGCAAATGTATATCTGGCCATTGATCACAATCTTGAGGTTATGCCTGTTATAAACAAGATAGATCTTCCTGGTGCCGAGCCAGAGCGAGTTATTGCTGAGATAGAGGATATCATTGGTATTGAGGCCCATGATGCCCCTATGATTTCCGCAAAGATGGGTATTAATATAGAAGAGGTTCTAGAACAAATAGTTACTAAGATACCTGCTCCTAACGGTGACGTATCGGCACCCCTAAAGGCTCTTATATTTGATTCTCTTTATGATCAGTATAAGGGAGTAATAATATTTTGCAGGATTATGGAGGGAAGCGTAAAGCGAGGAACCGAGATTAAAATGATGGCAACAGGTGCAACTGCAGAGATTGTGGAACTGGGTATCTTCGGCCCTGGACAATTTATTCCTTGTGATGAGTTGACTGCTGGAATGGTAGGATATTTAACAGCTAGCTTAAAGAATGTAAAGGATACAAGAGTTGGAGACACCGTTACCGATGCAACTAGGCCATGTGACCAGCCACTTCCTGGCTATAAGAAGGTTCTGCCTATGGTTTATTGTGGTATGTATCCCTCTGATGGAGCCAAATATCCTGATCTTAGGGATGCCCTTGAAAAACTACAGCTTAATGATGCTGCCCTTCAATTTGAACCTGAGACATCAATTGCCTTGGGCTTTGGTTTTCGTTGTGGCTTCTTAGGCCTACTTCATTTGGAGATTATACAGGAAAGATTGGAGAGGGAGTATAATCTAGATCTTGTTACAACTGCCCCCAGTGTTATATTTAAGATTCATAAAACAGATGGACAGGTTATAGAGATAACCAACCCTACTAATATGCCTGACCCCTCCTTAATTGATTTTATGGAAGAACCCTTTGTATCAGCTGAGATAATGGTTACAACAGAGTTTGTAGGTCAAATCATGTCTCTCTGCCAAGAAAGAAGAGGTATTTATCTAGGTATGGAATACCTTGAGGAAAAGAGAGCTTTATTAAAATATGAATTACCACTAAATGAAATTATATATGATTTCTTTGATGCTTTAAAGTCCAGATCTAGAGGATATGCATCCTTTGATTATGAGCTTAAGGGATATGTTCCCTCTGAACTGGTCAAGCTAGATATTTTAATTAATAGAGAAGAAGTGGATGCTCTATCCTTTATTGTTCACGCCGAAAGTGCTTATGATAGGGGTAGAAGGATGTGTGAAAAGCTAAAGGATGAAATTCCAAGACATCTATTTGAGGTACCAATTCAGGCAGCCATTGGAAGCAAGGTTATTGCTAGAGAGACTGTTAGGGCGGTTCGTAAGGACGTACTTGCAAAATGCTATGGTGGTGATATTAGCAGAAAGAAAAAGCTTCTGGAAAAGCAGAAGGAAGGTAAAAAGAGAATGCGACAGATTGGAAATGTTGAAATTCCGCAAAAGGCCTTCATGAGCGTGCTGAAGCTGGATGATAATTAGGTATATGCCTAATTGAGGAGCTGAAGAAATGAAGGATAATTTTGAGTTTAAATGTGGAGCATGGAAAAAAGATCTTAGAATTTATGTCCATGTTCCTTTTTGTGTAAAAAAGTGTGATTACTGTGACTTTATATCCGGTCCATCAGGTGAAGAAGATATAAAGAATTATTTTGATGCATTATTTAAGGAAATAAGAAGCTATAAGGATAGGGGAAATAATTATATAATTAGCTCGGTTTTTATTGGGGGAGGTACTCCGTCCTCTGTGGATTCTAAAATAATCCTTAAGTTGTTAGATGAATTAAGAAGTGTATTTGAGTTTGAGCCTGAGGCAGAGATAACCATTGAGGTCAATCCAGGTACACTTGTTTTTGGACCCTCTGGAGTAGATAGAGAAAAGCTAATGGACTACAAAAG
>CAZMYP010000077.1:8814-10780 GCA_964570535.1 uncultured Herbinix sp. | reverse complement strand
ATAATATGGGTAAGGCAAATATAGAAGGTGGGTGTATATAGATGGCTAAGCCTGTTCTTTTTTTCATAATATGTAATGTAATTATTTTATTATTTGCTATTTTATCAGTAGTTCATGGGATAATGAATATGAAGTGGTGTAAAGATCTTCCAGATGAAAATAGAAAGTCAAGAATATTGCATATGATTGTTTCTAGTCTACATATGTGTAGTGGCTTACTAATTTTAATTATGTATCTTATAGTTGTAATTATAATTATTATTTAGGAGGATAATATTATGGCCTTTTTTAGTTTAATACTTGTAATGCTCCCATTTTTAGCAGCGATAATTGGAGTAGTTATTATTGTATATTTTTTGATAGGAATTTGTATTTTAGTCAGTGGTATCACAGGAGTGGTACTTAATATATTATATGCAAGGAATACCGGAAGAAAAAGAAACGCTGTGATAAGATATATAAATATTGGGGAAATTGTTATCGGCATAATATTAATGATACTTCCTGCAGCATATTCTCTTATTACGATTATTAAGCTTATTAAATGAACACGGTGCCTGGTACTGTGAACAAATGAACACGGTGCCAGGTACTGTGAACAAAATGTGAACAAAAATAGGGTGCCTTCGCACCCTATTTTTGTTCATATTTTGTTTTTATGGCCTTTCGCCTAGTATTACTTTGACATCCTTCTCCACATATTTTCCGTCTTGTAGCTCATTAATTTTGATGGTAACTTCTTCTCCTGGTCTGGAATAGGATAAGATGTTCAGCAAATTATCCATTGTCTCAATCTTTATATCGTTAAAGCCCGTTATAACATGGCCTGACTTTATTCCTGCTTCGTCTGCTGGTGATCCCTCTACGATATCATTTATATAGACTCCCATTGGTAAATTAAATTGAGTTAATAAATCTTTGGTGACATTCTGAGCTGTCTCTGCATTGATACCTAGAAAGCCCATCTCTGTCACTTCTTGTGCTTTATTATTGACAAGTAAGTTTATCATGGGTATTGCATCTGATATTGGGATGGCGTAGCCCATTCCTTCTACTAAGTTACTTGCTAATTTTACGGAATTTATTCCTATTACTTCTCCGTAAATATTTAATAGGGCTCCTCCGCTATTTCCAGGATTGATAGCTGCATCTGTTTGGAGCAGATTCATTGTGATTCCCTGAATCTCAATCTCACGGTCTAGAGCGCTTACATATCCTACTGTTGATGATTGACCATAACCTAATGCATTTCCTATGGCTATAACCATTTCTCCAGCCTTCAAGCTTTCTGAATTACCTAAACGCGCCACTTTGATTTCTTTTAGGGTGTCTTTTGGAAGATCCTCTAGAGATACCTCCAATATAGCAAGATCACTTCTGGAATCTGTTCCCTTTATAGTTGCTTTTACCTTGCTTTCATCAACAAATACAACCTCTACGTGCTGGGCATTCTCTATTACATGATTGTTTGTTACTATCAGAATATCGGAATCATTTTGGCCAATAATAATACCAGAGCCACTTCCTACTGTGGGTTTATTAAATTCCCTTCCGAAAAATATATCATACTGGGTTGTTATATCTGTTGAATTAATCGAAACTATGGAAGGCATAACCTTATCTATTACATCTGAAACATCTGTGATTATTCCCTCTGTCTTTACAGCAGTGGCTTCATCATCACTTGATAATTCTATTAATGCATCCTCTGCTAGCTGCATCTGCTCTGACTCTAAATCTGACTCTAGCTCTACATTCTTATTATCTTTTGGGCGGTTGGCTATATAGTGATAACCGCTAGCACCTATGCCTGCAATAAGCCCAAAGGTTATTGCCAAAGCCGTAAATTTTATAAACCTAAAGAAGAAGCCTCTTTTCTTTTTCTGTGGTTCTCTATTTTCCGAATAATTATTATCTAAATATTTGTCGTCCATATATAATTCCTCCTTCAAAATCATGCATTTAT
>CAZMYP010000077.1:6154-8714 GCA_964570535.1 uncultured Herbinix sp. | reverse complement strand
TCATGCATTTATGAATTAATATAAATTATACTGTTATAATAGCAGTTAATTATGTTCACTTTGTGATTAGATTTTGAAAAAAATATGAACTTATATGTGAACCATATTATTTAACTGGAAGGTAGCTACCTAGAATCTTTAACTCTAAGGCCTCCTCATTGATGCAATAAAGAGCATTTTTAACATCTACATCATCCAAACAGCCTTCAAAATCCGTAAAGAAACGATAGCTAAATGCCTTCCCCTTTATTGGCCTTGATTCAATCCTGGTTAGGTTCAAATTATTATGGATGAAATGAGATAATATATGATATAATGCTCCACTTCTATGAGGAAGTGCAAAGCATATGCTAATTTTCTTAGAATCCTTATAGTATCTCTTATTATTTGAAATAATTATAAATCTAGTCTGGTTATGCTCTTCATTATGGATTGAGGACTGTAACAGCTTAAGCCCATAGGCTTCTCCTGCTCTTTTACTTGCGATGGCTGCCTGGGATAGATCATTCTCCATTTGCACTCTTCTAGCAGCCGCAGCTGTGCTTCCACCCTCCACTAACTCTAGATTGGGGTTCTTCTTTAGAAAATCAGAGCACTGCAGAAGTCCCTGGGGGTGAGAATACACTCTCCTAATATCAGAAAGTTTCCCATTAGGAAGGCTCCATAGGTTATGATCAATAGTAATGACATGCTCACCAATTATATAGTTATCATACTCTGCCAGCAAATCAAAAATATCAGAAAGAGTTCCGGTTGAAGAGTTTTCTATGGGAAGTACACCATAATCTGCCTGGTTTTCCTTAAGTGCCTCCATAACCTCATCAAAGGTACTCATAGGTAGTCCAACGCCCTGTCCATCAAAATATTCTAGCATGGCTTGCTCTGTATAGGCACCTATCTCACCAAAATAAGCTATCTTGGTTTCTTTGTCTGCCACAAACCTTTCCACCGGCGTAAAGCCCATATTAACAAAGGACTGAAGCTCTCCATGCTGAGCCCTTCTGCTAATAGCCATGATTTGTGTAAATAAATCCGAAACAGCATCTCTATTATCCTTGTTTTTAACCATTTCCCTAAGACTTGTTAACTTTTCTTCTTCCCTTGCAGGGTCATAAACGAGCATTCCTTTACTTCTCTTAAATTCTGCCACCTTAAGGGAAAGCTCCATCCTGGACTCAAAAAGTCCCAAAAGCTTACTATCCACTTCATCAATTTGTTCTCTGATTTTTAATAAATCAGTCATGGCTTATCCTCCGTAATCTAATTGTAATTGCTTATTTTAATAAGTCGATATATAATATTTATAGTCATATAATACTATTGGGGGTACATAATATGTCAACTGCTAAGAAAGTCTTAATAATACTATTTATTATAACCGTCGTAACCTTCGCCGGAATATTCATATATTCAAATGGTCGCACATACCTCAATGATGAGGAATTAGTGGGTAATACCACTGGAAATATATTTAATGGTGGTCTCTTTTGTGAAAGAGACGATAAAATCTATTTTAGTAACGACAATGATGACGGTAGCCTATATGTTATGAGCTCTGATGCTACCAAATTTAAAAAGATTCACAATGATAAGGCAGCTTATATCAATGCAGATGAAAATTATATATATTATCTTAGAGCCAATAATACCAGGGAAAACAAAGCAAAAAGCATCTTAATGTTTAATAATACAGGTATCTATCGAATCAATCAAAATGGCCGCAGCCTTAAGCTTATTAGCAGCAATCCCGGTGGCTATGTTACCCTCAAGGGCAACCATGTATACTACCAAAACTATAATGTTGAAGAGGGACTATTTCTTTACCGCAACCAGACTGATGGTTCCTTAGAACGCTTACTACTAAAGGAAGCTGTTATTCCTATAGCTATTATTAATAATAAAATATACTATGTGGCTGCAAATAAAAATCATAATATAAATTCTTTGGATTTATCTAGCTTTACCAGCCACTCATTCGTAGAAGGTGAATTTGGATATCCTATCTTTTTTGATGACTACATCTATTACATGGATCAGTCCAACAATTATTCAATCAATAGGATGTACAAGGATGGCACTGATAATGTGGTTTTAGTAAATGATCGATGCTCTACTTATAATATTACCAACTCTGGCAAATATCTTTACTATCAGGTAGATGACCTCGATAACAGTAAAATATGCCGTATGGATCTTACTAGCATGACGACTGAGGTCCTATTAAGTGGTCACTACAAGCAAATTCATGTAACTGAAAATTATGTTTTCTTTAAGGAATTTAATAATTCATATACCTATATTATATCTGCAGATGGTAATCCAACACTTAGTACCTTTAACCCTCCCGTGCTTAAGGAGGATTAGTTCTCAGCCAAAGAGTTAGCATCATTTTCATTTCCCAGACTAGTTATGCTTTATTTTCCTAATAACATTGACCAGGTCACCCAAATATGATAATGAACCAAATGCAATTATAACAGGTCTTGTATCTGGAGCTGCATCAGCTCCTGCCTTAGCTACTGCATCAGCTCCTGCCTTAGCTACTACTTCAGCTCCTGCC
>CAZMYP010000077.1:4924-6054 GCA_964570535.1 uncultured Herbinix sp. | reverse complement strand
CTACTACTTCAGCTCCTGCCTTACCGGCTTCTGCCAGAGCCAACCCTAATGCATGTTCTACATCACCACCAGCTAATACTCTATTGCAATAGGTCCTGGCTACCTCAGCAAGCCTAGCAGACTGTAATGCTCTTGGATTGTCAGGTGTCAATGTGATTATAGTATTGGCCATTGGAGCCAAAATTCTAAGAATACTATTATAATCCTTATCTGCTAATACCCCAATGATAAATATTAATCTACGATTTGTAAAGTAAATTTCTATAGAATCACGAAGACTAATAGCAGCTTCCTCATTATGTGCACCATCAATAAAAACATCTGGGTCCTTAGATATCTGCTCAAATCTTCCATGCCATGTAGTATTATATAAGCCCCACCATATTGCCTCTTCTGAAATCAAACAACCATTATTATTTATTTTTCTAGCTACTTCAATGGCAAGTATAGCATTCTTTATCTGATAATTTCCCATAAGCTTAATAGCATATTCCTCTGCCTTACCTCCCTTAGGATAGGTAAAACGTGTAAGTCCTAGTCTATACTCAATCTCCTCAATATTATCCGAATCAGCAATAATTAGGGTAGACTTTGATTCACTAGCCTTTTTCCTTAAGACATCTAATACTTCTGGCCTTTGATCAATAGTTATTACAGGGCTCTGTGGCTTTATAATTCCAGACTTCTCATAAGCAATCTTCTCTAGGCTATCTCCCAGATACTCCATATGATCCATGCTTATGGATGTAAATGCAGTGCAAATAGGGTCTCTAATTATATTAGTTGCATCCAAGCCTCCCCCCATTCCTACCTCAAGAACCAGATAATCTACCTGTTTATCTAGAAGATAAAGAAAGGTCATAGCTGTCTCAATCTCAAATGTGGTGGGATGATGGAAGCCATCCTTAATCATATCTTGGCAAATAGGTTTGATTCGATTAATAGCAGCTGTTACAGCTTCTCTTGAGATATATTTAATTCTAATATCCTTTTCCTTATATTCACCATGGTTTTTGTCAAAAACCGGACCGTAATTCTTACTGCAATCAATATTATAATCTTTATTGTAGGTTTTACTGGAATTAATACTGTAATCTTTATTGTAGGTTTTACTGCAAGCAATACTACAA
>CAZMYP010000077.1:3656-4824 GCA_964570535.1 uncultured Herbinix sp. | reverse complement strand
ACTGGAATTAATACTGTAATCTTTATTGTAGGTTTTACTGCAAGCAATACTACAATCATTATTATAACCTTTACTGCAAGCAATACTACAATCATTATTATAACCTTTACTGCAATCAATACTGTAATCTTTATTGTATGTTTTATTATAAGCTTTATCGGCCTCTTCAGATATCTGAATTCTCTCCAAATAAGAAAATACTGCTGGAGATACATATCGACCTACTTTATATCCCCCGTAGCTAAGAATAGAGCTTATAAAGGCTCCTGTTGAGCCCTTTCCATTAGTACCTGCGATATGGATAATCTTTAATTTATCTTGAGGATTATCAAGTCTTTGCAAGAGCTCCCTTATAGTTGCCAATCCAAGAACACTTCCAAATCGTTTTGTCTCTTCTATAAAATCCATAGCTTCTTTGTAAGTCATTGTCATTCCTCTTTATGATTATTCGTATTAAATATATAAAGCTTACTAAAAATATAATTAAGTATTATAACTAAGATTCCTAAGGAGCCTTTAACAATCCAGCGATATATGCCTAAGAGCTCCACCAATATATACATACCCAGCTGCTCAACACCTAGGGTAAGTCCCCTGGCAGCAAAGAATTTAACAAGCTTCACAGTCTCATCCCGCCTGCTTTCACTTCTTGAACGAAAAACCTTCCATTTGTTTGCAATATAAGCGAATATAACTGCAATAAACCATGCAAGTCCATTGGATAGAAGATTGGATAAGCTTATTCGGTACAAGAACTCGTAGCTTATAAAGTTCACTAGGGTTGTTAGTAGTCCTGCTAGTACATAGGATATGATTTCTCTATTAATGTATTTAATAAAAAAAGGATGCTCACTAAGCTTATGTAATAAAGATTTCATTATGCGCCCCACTTCATTATAATAACTATCTGTACCTATCAGTAAATAAGGTATTTAAACCATAACCTCTCCACTAAATTATGTCAAGTACCTAGCTTGTTTATATCAGTATAGTAGCTAGCTTATATCAATATAGTACCCAACCTGCTTGTATCAATATAGTATCCAGCCTGCTTGTATCAATATAGTATCCAGCCTGCTTGTATCAATATAGTACCCAGCCTGCTTGTATCAGTATAGTACCCAGCCTGCTTGTATCAGTATAGTACCCAGCCTGCTTGTATCAGTAT
>CAZMYP010000077.1:0-3556 GCA_964570535.1 uncultured Herbinix sp. | reverse complement strand
TATAGTACCCAGCCTGCTTGTATCAGTATAGTACCCAGCCTGCTTGTATCAGTATAGTACCCAGCCTGCTTGTATCAATATAGTACCCAGCCTGCTTGTATCAATATAGTAGCTAGAGAAAAAAACCATCTTGCCTTTACTCTCATTAAGTGTAGAGTAAAGGCAAGATGGTTTATATATATATGATAATATTACTTACTAAAAATATACAAAGGTAGCAAGATACCATTCAATAATAGTTCTTCCAAATACCATTCCAATATAGATACCTGCTGAAAGATAGGGGCCAAATGCCAAGACACGATCAGATTTCTTAAATATCATTCTAATTGTATGAATTACTGAAGCCAATACACAGCCTACTAAGAAGGAAACAATAACCACATCCCAGCCTAGCAAAAGTCCCGCTCCAGCCATAAGCTTTACGTCTCCTCCTCCAATACCTCTTCCCTGTGTGGCATAGAATAAGAGCATAAGAAGTAAGCTTACTGCAAAAAAACCAATCCCATGCTTTAGTAAGGGTTCCATAATACTACCAGTCTCAACATAGGCTACATAGCACCTTATAATTGCAAATATAAGCCCCCATCCAAATAGAAATATGGATAATTTATCAGGAATGGTATGGGTTCTTAAATCTATAACACTTAATACCAATAGTGTAGATGCCACCATACAATAAATACTATTATATATAATTGTAATGGGAGCAGCCCATCCAAATACAAGGAATATGACAATATAAAGAAGTCCATTTATTGCTTCCACTATTGGATATTGAAAGGAAATTTTGCTTTTACAGGATCTACACTTTGCTCCTAATAATATAAAACTAAGTATAGGTACTAGCTCAAACCACTTCAATTCCTTATTGCAATTCATGCAATGAGATCTTCCAAAGGCAACACTCTTTTTTAGGGGTATGCGAAATATACACACATTTAAGAAGCTGCCAATAACTGAACCAAACAAGAAAACTATTATATAGATTATAAGCTCTGTCATCTCTTCATCCTCACTTATAGTATTTATCCAATGAATTGTGGCAGGAAATTATCCTGCCACATTTAATAAAATCTAATTAATCCCTAATAAATCACTATAGAATTTTGCATCCTTCATAAATTCATAGTCACCAGAACCATCCCAGGTAGAGTCCAGTCCATAAAAACGTATACTATGACTAATCTTTAGATCGTAAGGAGTTTTTGGCTCTTCAACTACAATTATATCGCCATTTTCAGCAATCTCATACTTACCTGAGGCTTCGGCATCAACTTCTAATTTCAACGCTTGTGGAGTTACATAATTCTCTCCCTGCTCAAACAAACGTAATGTAGCCAATAATTCATTATAGGATGTGGAATACTCTAAATTTATATTCTTCTGCTTATAAACAGCCAAATCCTCAACCTCATTATATGAAAGAGTCTGTTTAATCGTCTTATCCCAAATAAAATTATGGATATAGTAGAGAATATCTGGCTCATCAATAGTGGGCATAAAATATTTCTGGCTATCCTCAGCCCTTTCTTCAAGCTTTGTAATCTCTGCCTTAAGTCCCTCTACTAATTGCTTCTTTTGCTGCCTCTCAAGAATCTGATCATCAAGCTCCAATGATTTGGCATCTAACTCCTTAATTTTTTCCTTTAAGGGTTGATAATAAAAGTATATGAATAAAACTATAATTCCTATGAAAAGAGTTCCAATTAACAATACCTTTTCTCTTTTAGATAAATGCACAGTTATTCTCCCCCCTTCGCAACATCATCTTTTGCTTGATTAAAATTATAAATAACTGTAATCTCGAAATCATAATATGGCATATTTTCATATTCGTAGTTTTCTTCTTCAGTTACCTCTATACCTTGTTCGTTAATAATAACTTTCTCTTCCTTCTCTTCTGGAGTTTCATGTAAATCATCTGGGTCTACATATTTAACATCATGTAGCTTTACGGCAATAACATCGTCCATCTGCCTAAGTTTAACTAGGAACTGTGATATTCTCACCAAACCTCTGGTTCTTCCGCCAAAGGACATCCTATTACTAGTATATTCCATGGATCCAAGTAATACTCCAACTGGTACAGCGTTATCAATATCTACAAACACCTTAGATAATAACACCTTGGCATTGCCTACTACATCCATAGAAGCTACAAGTCCATTCAAGCTAGTTCTCTCAGCTATAAGGGCATTAAATTCATCATCAAGTCCTATATACTCATCTAAGCTCTTCTCCTTATTGTCAATATCCTTCATTACATCGGCTTTTTCATTATTAGGGATAAAAACAAAGAAATATCCTACAAGCCCCACAACAATAATCAAAAGGGCTATAATCGTAGCTAGTAATTGCTTAGATATTGCACTCTTTCTTATTGGTAATAGATTAAGATCACCCTTCATGCTTCCACTCCTCTCTAAATGTTGCACCGATGGAATGGGAGAAAACAGAAATAAATCTTCCTATGGCACCAACCTTTTGAAAATCCTCGAATATATCAGCTATTAACTTTACATCCATAGATAACTGGCTTTGCATAAACCCTGCCAAACCCTCTAGCATGGCACCTCCACCCATTATATAGACACGATCAATGTTTTCATGATTCTGGTTCGTATAGAATTCCATTGTACGCTCAAAATCCCTTAATAGAAAGTCAAAATAATCAAACACCTGCTTATTAACAGGATCATTTTCTGAACCCTTAAAAAAGTTTGTCCTACATTTATATTCCTCAGCCTCAATCAAATCCATTCCTGATTTCATTGATATCATAGAAGTCAAATACTCTGCACCATATGTTATCGTTTTATGTAAATAATAATTACCGTCCTTCATTATAATGATTTCTGTCTTTTTTGATCCAAAGTCTATCATACAAATATTTTTTGGAAATGATTGTAGACGTCCATTATTAACCCAATTGCATAATTTTCCTGTAATGTTAGGCAATACATCAACATATACCACCTTCAGTCCTGCCTTCTTTAATGCAAAGATATAGTCATTTACTAATTCTTTGGGAACTGCTGCAACCAGGACTCTAAGCTTACCTACTTCTTCATTAACATCCTTAAGATATTCTAGTATCTTATAATCAATTAAATAATCATCATGATCCATGGGAAGCATACTAATAATCTCTTGGTGTATATTCTCCAATATCTGTTCCTCATTCATCTCTGGTAAAATAAGTTCACGAACAATCAATTCACCACCAGATATATAGAGTGCGCATTCCTTAGTTTTAATGCTATACTTCTTCAGGATACCACTTACAATTTCAGTTAACGGCTCAGTGGCTTCTATCCTTCCTTGATTAATCATACCAGTTGGAACCATCTCCAACGCCCATTTATCTAGACTCTGGTTTTTCTTCATATTTACTAGTTTAATAGAAGATGAACCTATGTCTATACCTATGATGGGCTTTTGCTTTTTTACTATGCTACGTTTACTATTTTGAAATAATGTCGACGTATCCTTTTTGCTTTTACCTTTTGCCATAATAATCTCCATTCTACCATAATGATTTGAATATTGATTT
>CAZMYP010000076.1:6219-10870 GCA_964570535.1 uncultured Herbinix sp. | reverse complement strand
ATCTGGAGTAGTCTAAGTATAATAGCCCCAATTGGTAAAATTATTGCTGATAGCATAACCGTAGCTAATATAATTCCTGCTGCCAGTAGATCATCCCCCCCAAACTTCTTAGTCACAATATAAGCATTCATTGCTGTCGGCGCTGCCATTAATACGTATATAGTAACTATCTCCTCTGAACTAAACCTCAAATAAATAGCCAGAGAGACAAAAATCAAGGGCTGAATAATTACTTTGAATATAGATGCGTTGATTATATATCTGATATTCTTAAGAAAAGAATTCCATTGGATTCCTGCACCAATAAGCAGAAGAGCCATTGGAGTTGCTAAAGAACCGATATAATCCATAGATTTCGTTATGGCAAATGGTAGCTCTATTTTTAATAAAGAAAAGGGAAGAGCCGCTGCCACTGCAAGAACCATGGGGTCTTTAATAATTCTAAGCAACAAGCTCCTAATATCTCTTTTTTGACCGTTATAATAAGAAAATAAAGTTACGGCCAGAATGTTATATAGGGGAAGAACAAAAGCGACAACCAAAATTGTACTAGGTATTATTTCCTTATCTAAAATGATTTTTGTAATTGGAAGTCCTATATAAACATAATTTCCACGATAGGCTCCATGAATAAAGGCCGTGACCTTACTTTTATCCTTCACAAGCTTATCTGCCAAAAACCAAATTAGAGAGAAGGACACAATTGTAATACCTACTATATAGACTATAAATTTTATGTTTATCAAAGAGTAGAAATCACTTTTCGCAACATCATAAAACAGTTTTGTTGGCAGAGCTAAATAATATATTACCGATGATGAGGATGTAATAAAATCATCGGTAATTAACCCTTTCCTTTTTAAGACAAATCCCATAAAAATTATAATAAATATTGGAAACACTATATTTATACTAAATATCACATAATCCATAATTAGTTTTCTCTCAGCTTGTATTCTCTTAATTCAACATTCCAATCTAGTTTAGCTAAAATGCTAATAGATTGGAATGTCGAAGTATAGTTAATAGGTATCCTGTTTCCCCTTTTAAGTTACCAAGAGGCGGTTTTATTGGGACAATAGCTTTTAACTGATGCGGCTCGGATTTCTACAAAGCATCCACACAATCTGCACAGTCCGTTAATTATATATTTACACCTTTTACAATGGTCAAGTCGATAAGCATAGGTCTCCTCAGGTGTTTTCAGTTCTTCAGGAATGTTAGCAATGTAACCCGAAACGCTTTTATTATATTCAGTATCAGAAAGTCCTGCCGGTAAGCATTTTTTACAATCTCTTAAATCCATCTTACACTTCCTTTTACTTTTGTGCTTTAATAGTCAATAGAACTACTGATTTTGAAGGTATATTAAGTGATAGCTTATTGTCCTTAAATGAGTAACTCTTATACTCAACGGGCTTTAGGTTGTCTGGATTGTCAAAGGTATTCATTGCATTCATTGTATCAGCGGTTAATATCCTTCCTTCTATTTGATCAAATGCTCCGAAATCTTCAATATAGCAATAAACGTCGGCATCCTTTTCATGGTCTATATTACAAATAGTCATACTAATAGAGCCATCTGCTGCCTTTGATACTGATGCATTGATCTGCTTTAGGCCTTCACCATCCAATTCATAATCTTCTGAAAGTAGAGCAAAGTCTAGAAGCATTGCATCATGATGCACCTTATACATCTCAAATACATGATAAGTCGGTGTAAGAATCATCTTCTCACCTTCAGTCAAAATCATAGCCTGTAGCACATTAATTGTTTGTGCAATATTTGTCATGTGAACACGCTCAGAATGATTATTAAAAATATTTAAGCTTGTAGCTGCTGATACAGCATCACGCAGAGTATTCTGCTGATATAAAAATCCAGGATTTGTTCCAGGCTCACAATCAAACCAGGTTCCCCATTCATCAACTATCATGGCAACTCGCTTGTCTGGATCATATTTATCCATGATTGCCTCATTCTTATATAGCATTTCATCCATGTATATAGCTGATTTCATGATGCCATACCATTCTTTTTCATCGAATTGTGTCGCTGACAATCTTGATCTGGATTCATCTCTAAGATATCTTCTATTTCCATCTGGTATTTCAGTTGTAATAACAGGGTCTCCAAGTCTGGTATAGTAATGAAGCGCAATTGCATCCAAATGCATAGACGCATCTCTCATAAGGACTTCTGTCCACTTATAATTATCACCTCTAGGTCCTGCTGCAATACGATATAAAACGTTATCTCCATAATTTCTTGCATAGAGATTATAACGGTTAACCTCATCCGCATAATACTCTGCTCTCATGCGGCCTCCACAGCCCCAGTTTTCATTACCAATACCAAAATATTTTAACTTCCAAGGCTCCTGTCGTCCATTTTTCTTTCGTAGATCAGCCATAGGAGATTTACCGTCAAAGGTCATATATTCAATCCATTCAGACATTTCCTGAACAGTGCCGCTTCCAAGATTACCGCAAATATAGGGCTCTGTCTCCAATAATTCACAAAGCCTGAAAAACTCATGAGTACCAAAGTGATTATTTTCTACAACACCGCCCCAGTGTGTGTTAACAATTTCGAGGCGCTCTTCCTTAGGACCAATTCCATCCTTCCAATGGTATTCATCAGCAAAGCATCCACCTGGCCAACGTAAGGTAGGAATCTTAATATTCTTAAGTGCTTCAATAATATCTATTCTCATACCATCTATATTGGGAATATCCGAATCTTCACCCACATAAAAACCATCATAAATACATCTTCCCAAATGCTCTGCAAAATGTCCGTATATCATCTTATCTATTTTACTTTTTTCAGACCCCGCATTAATAATAATTTGATTAGCCATAAATATATCTCCTTTTTCCACGTAGTTAATAGTGCCTTATCATATTAATTGTTATTCTTATCCTTTTACACCACCAGTTGTGAGACCTGATATGAAAAATCTTTGATTTAGAAAAAACAAAATTAATATGGGTAATATTGCCAATACGCTACCTGTAAACATAACTTCATAATTTGCGCTATATGGACTTATTAAGGATGCAATTCCAATAGTTAATGTAAAATTCTCATTTGAGCGTAGTACAATTAAAGGCCACATAAAGCTATTCCACTGTTGCATTGCCAATAATATCGTCATTGCTCCATAAGCGGGCTTCATAACAGGGCTTATTATTTTATAGAAAATTCCATATTCTGTACACCCATCAATTCGTGCCGCTTCCATAAACTCTTTGGAAATACCAGATACATATTGCCTAAAAAAGAATATTGCGACTGGAGCTACCATAAATGGCAAGATTACCCCTTTATAAGAATTTATAATTCCCATATCAACAACCAGCTTAAAAAGCGGAAGCATCAATATCTCAAGAGGAATCATCATTACAATCATAACCATTACAAAAATAGTGTTTTTGAATTTAAATTCATATGCACCCAAGCCGTATCCTACCATTGAAGAAAAAAACAATGATAGTGCAGTAAATAATACGGTTATCAGTACACTGTTTTTATACCAATGAAGAAATATCCCATCCTTATATGAGAATATCTTTATATAATTCGTAAAATCCATTATTTCAGGATCATATACCACCTTCATTGTAGAGCCAAAAAGTGTGGCACTTTGCTGTAGAGAACCCATAAACAGATAATATATAGGAAAAATCATTATAATTCCCAATACCAGAAATATTATCAACAGGATTAACGACGATGTTGCTTTTCTATCTTTCATGATTAATCCTCCTTCTTAAATAGGCCAAAGAATTTAAGCTGTCCCATATTAATTGCCAATATAATAGCCAGAAGCACTACTCCAATAGCTGAGCCCATGCCAAAATCGTTTCTTTGGAAGGCCTGTTGATAAATATAACGTACAATTGTTAGGCCGTTATCACCTGGATTCGTCTCATTCCAATATACATAACCCTCGGTAAACATGCGATATCCATTAATAACAGACAAAGTGAGGATATAAATAATTATTGGTTTTACCTGTGGTAATATAACATTCCGAAATCTCTGGAAGGTATTTGCCCCATCTATCTGGGCAGCTTCAATCAACTCTTCTGGTACATTTTGAAGTGCAGACAGGCAGTAAACCATATTAATACCAATCTCACGCCAGGAAGCCAATACCACCATAATCAATATACCTGTCCCATACCCTAATTTGAATGGAACAATTTCTCCACCGTATTTTAGAAGAATAGAATTAATAAAGCCCAATTCTGTATCTCCGAATATCAATCTAAAAGCAATACCTGCAACAATTACTGAGGTTAATGAAGGTATGAAAAATGCGGCTCTAAATATATTTTTAAGCTTCATTATTTTCGAATTAAGTAAGGTAGCAAGTGTTATAGGAACAATCATCATAATGGCGACCATAGTTAAGGTATATATGGTACTTGTCTTAAGAGCATTATAAAAATGTTCATTTAGTAATCTTTGATAATTTTTTGGTCCTACAAATTCCATATGGTCAAGGCTAATTACATCCATAAAACTCATATAAAATGTTGTTATTATTGGGTATAAAAAGAATATGAAAAAACTTAGAACAAATGGCATACAAAAAATATAGGGTGCAGCTTTTTTATTATAAAGTATCTTTTTTGTTTT
>CAZMYP010000076.1:0-6209 GCA_964570535.1 uncultured Herbinix sp. | reverse complement strand
AGAGTCCTCCTTCTGTTTCGGCGAGTACGCTCCCGATTTCTTCGATTGCATCATTTTTCCCCTTTCAAAGTACAGTTACAAAACGTACTTCACAGTCTGTATATAATGAAAGCCACCATTCACAAGTCTTATGTCATTCCTATTGATGTTGTCCTATTCTTCTTAGCCTTGGTCGTTGAATGGTGGCTGTTCACTAACTAAATGTCATGCTCAGTACATGTATCAGTCCTCGAATTATAATACTACTGTTGAGCACGAAGTTCTTCTGCTGCTGATTTCAATGCTTCTTCTGGTGTCCTAGACTGATCTACAAAGACACTATACATAATAGTATTGTTCACCAGATCCTGTGCAGCAACTGATAAATCTGCGTTGGCTGGAGATAAGCAATCAGATATATAAGGAGCCATGATTTCAAAGAAGGACTCTCCGTAGAAATAATCTGAAGCCTTTAGCAATTCTGGATCTTTCCATGTGTCAAGATTAACTGGATCAAAAGCCAGCTTGCTCCATATATTTATATTAGAATCATATGATAATTTTGCTTCATATAAAAATTCTTTTGCTACATCAATATTCTTACATTGATTTGTAATTGCTGTACCTGTTCCACCAATACCAACTGTTCTTGGTTCGCCTTTTACAAATACAGGCATAGGTCTAATTGCAATTTTCCCTTCAAGATTTGGCATATAATTTAAAAATCTTGACATATACCATGAAGGCATTGTTAAGGATGCAACACTTCCTTCGTTCATAAAGGAATAGAATTCTTCTGTTGAAGTAGCTCCGCCACCTGCTTGAATAGCAACACCTGATTTATACATTCCTAGCATATAATCTAATACTTCGATATTATTTTGGCTGTCTAATATTACTTCATTATCTTTTGTCAAATAGTCACCACCATGTTGAACAATCATTGGCCAAAATGGTCTCTGATTTGAAACTTCAAAGCAAGTCATAGGAACACCAGTCTTTTCAAGCACTGTTTTACCCATCTCATTGTATTGATCCCATGTTTCAATTGCATCAACATCACTAATTGTAAATCCTGCTTGTTCGATAATATCCATATTGTAATAAGTAACGGTAGCGCCTACATGTGTTGGTAGTGCATATATACTGTCTTTTACCTTATATAAATCAAATCTGGATTTTTCATAATTGCCTTCGGAGTAAGCTCTTTCAACAACATCATCCAAGGGAGCTAGCTGAATATTCTTTGATGTGAAGTTTGTGTAGAAGTTAAGGTTAATATCAGCAACATCAGGTGCACCTGTGCCGGTCTGAAGAGCCATTAACAGCTTATTATGCATCTCAGCATTGGGTAAAATTTCTACATTTACTTTGATAGGAGCTTCTGGATTCTTTTTGTTATATGCTTCTTCACCAAATTTCCACATTTCGCTATGAATCTCATTAACTGACCAAACAGTTAATTCTATTGGTTCTGCATTAACCGTGCCCTTATCATTATCAGTGCCCTTATCAGGATTCTCGGTGTTATTAGATGTTTTACCACATCCTACAATTGATAAAACCATTATTAATATCAAGATAATCGAACTTACTTTCTTAAATGTTTTCATTCTGTAACCTCCTATAGTTGTTAGTTTTTTGCTACATAACCCTAAGCCAATACTTTTTTGCTTTATGCCCCCATTGGTTAGAAAATCTTTATCCCTTTTCATAGTACCTTCTCCTTTTTTATAATTTATGAATTCTTTGTATACTCACAGGGATTGGTGGTATGCAAAGTTAATTCCATATTCAATAGCATTTACTAAGCTATTCTCACTGGCTGTGCCTTTACCTACTTGGTCAAAGGCCGTTCCATGATCAACTGAAGTGCGAATAATCGGTAAACCCAGTGTAATATTTACCCCCTCCACAGCTTCCCACTTGTTTTGTTCCTTACTATATACAAAGCCTAATACCTTTAATGGTATATGCCCCTGGTCATGATACATTGCAACTACTACATCATAGAAACCTCCTCTGGCTTTGGGGAAGATACTATCTGGAGCCAAAGGTCCTTGAGCTTGAATCCCCCTTTTTATTGCTTCGTCTACCGCTGGCTTAATTTCATCGATTTCCTCTCTGCCAAACAAACCATTCTCTCCACTATGTGGATTTAATCCTGCTACACCTATGGAGGGGTTTGGTATTCCCATGCTTTTGCATGCCTTATTTGCCAGCTCAATAACCTCTATAATATGATCCTTTTTTACCCGTCTGCAGGCTTCTAGCAGTGATACATGAGTTGATACATGCACCACCCTCAAATCCTTATGCACCAGCATCATAGTATATTTTGATGTTCCGGTCATTTCCGCATAGATTTCAGTATGTCCTGAATAATTATGACCTGCCATATTAATAGCTTCTTTATTAATAGCATTTGTAACAGTAGCATCCACTTCCCTTTTCAACGCCAGGTCAATAACCTTTTTGACATATTGAAAAGCCGCTTCTCCCGCTATGCTTGAAACCTCTCCCATACTGATTTTATCCAAATCCACAAGCCCCATATTAAGCACATCTATCGTTCCAGCTTCAAATTTAGCATCCTTTACACGGTTTACTGAATTTATTATTATACCATCCAATCCCACAATCCTTTTGGCTTGCTCCAACATAACCGAATCACCTATTACGATTGGTCTACATTTTTCATAAAGCTCTTTATGGTTGAGGGTCTTTATAGTAATTTCAGGCCCAATGCTTGCCGGATCTCCCATGGTAATACCAATAATCGGTCTGTCCTTCATGTTTTAGCCTCCTTAAATCTATGTTACGCTTTTCTACTGTCTTTCTATAAATGGATCTCCAAGGTCAATCTTATTAGTTATATTGGCTATATATAAAATAAGATCCTTTCTACCAAATCCACCTGATTTTGTAACTATCTGAGCACGCCTTCCAAACACATCTATTGTAGACAATACCGTTCCCATAGTAATCTCACATAGTAAATTTATTTCTTCACAGTTGATTTCTTCAATGAAGCCCTTAAGTGTATCTCCTCCAATAATCATAACGGTTGCTTCGTATCCGCTTCCCATCTCGTAGAATTTCCCCATCAATGTGCCTAGAGCTCTTGTTATCTTGGTTCGAACCTCTTCAGCATCAATTCTATTTTTACTCATGTAGTCCTCTATAATATTAGGCTGCGATATTCCAGAATCAATCATTACTACCTGTTGTTTATCCAGTCTCTCATTCACATTGTTAAGCCATCGCTTTCCTACATCAGATGAGAAATAATCTTCCTCAAGCATTTGCTCTGGAGATAATACTATGCGGTCAAATCCCATTTCTTCACCATACTCTATTTGCAATCTTGAAATCGGATTAATACTTCCGCATATAACCAAAAGAGGACTTTTTAAGATAGGTATCTCTATATCTGTCTTTTTTATTCCAATTATCTCTGGCAACATTGCTGCAAAGCCTGTACAGCCTGCAAACAACCTCTGCTGATTATTCTGATGTAGGGAGTTCCCGATTCTTCGAAGATCATCGTTAGTCTGTGCATCAAATATTCCAATTGTGGGTTTCACAAAATCCGTATCATAGGTTGCTTCCTTACTATAAACCACAGAGTCATGTGTGACTTCTCTAAATAGATCCTTTACAAATGAAGATTTTACAGGTGCATAAGGATCACTTCCGAATACACTTTCATGAACCTGGATTTTATCAATGTATTGAATCCCTTGTATTGTTACTCGATTCATAGATGGCAGCGCCGGAATAAATGCTAGGAATTTTTCATTGCTGGCATCTAACACTGCTGCCAACTCACTTCCGATATTACCTCTAAGTGCCGAGTCTGTTTTCTTATATATATACTTAACTCCTGCCTCAACGGCCAGCTTGGACAAATCATAAACTATCTTGTAGGCATCTTTAGGAGATAAATGCCTTGTTTCAGTATCAACAACCAAAACCTCTGTATCTGTATCATAAAATAAGGCCCTAGAAAATTCATTTTTAGCATATACCTTAGTGCTTGTATTGTACCTGGCAAATTGAATTCCTGTATCTAAAGCACCTGTTAAATCATCAGCTATTATAAGCAAGCTTATCATGGTCGGCTCCTTTTGTGTTTCATCTTGAAACATTAGTTGTTGCGTTTAAGTAGATTATTGCAAGTTGTCTTTTCTATATCAGTAATACTAACATAATAATTACTGATATGCAATAGAATCTTATAACATTTTACTAGTATTATTGTTTTATTATGAAACACATTTATTTCTATTTGATATAATAGAGTTTTTATGGTATGATTTGTTTATAATTGACACAATAATTGAATTATAAACAATTCTTATTTTACGAGGAGTATCATATGAACAAAACAAGAATTCTTGGAATAGCCCCCTATGAAGGAATTAAATCTCTAATGCTACAGGCAGCAGAGCATAGGAAGGATATTGAACTAACAGCTTATGTCGGTGATCTGAACGAAGGCTTAAGTATAGCTTCAAAATATACTCTAAATGACTTCGACATTATTGTATCTAGAGGTGGTACTGCAGAATTAATAAAGAATAACTGCTCTATTCCCGCTGTTGAAATTAATTTGTCAGTAATGGACATCCTTCGCTCAATAAAGTTAGCACATAGTGTTAATAACAAGTATGCCCTTGTTGGCTTTCCGTCAATCACCAAAAGCGCTATGGTTTTGTGTGATTTGCTTCAATATGATATTGAGATTTATACCATTCACAACAAGCTAGAAGCAGAGGATGTATTGGCCGAACTTACCCACAAGGGCTTTAACATGATTCTATGTGATATGATTACTTATTCCTTAGCTCAAACTATTGGACTAACAGCTATACTTATTACATCTGGTCTAGATAGCATTAAAGACGCTTTTGATGAAGCTATAAAAGCCAAGAAAACCTATGATTACTTAACTAAATATATTAATTTCTTTAAGACTATACTAGAGAATCATTCCCACAATTTTTATGTTTATAATGAAGTCTGCGAATTAATTTATAACTCAAAATACGATTCGATTCCGGATATTGTCCTACAGGAGATGCAAGACAAAGTCCCTGTTCTTCTAGAAGAAAATACGCTTAAAATAAATAAGGCAGCCAATAATGTTCTATATGTCATCAATGGTGTATGTAAAATTATCAACAAAATACCTTATGTGATATTCTACATTAGCACCAGCAAGGTGCCACTATCTATGATAAAAGATGGTATTCAATATTTGAACAAGGATGATATTATTAGTAAGCTATATAATAGCTTCTATGGAATCACACAGCCAGTAATGTTTTCAGATTCCTTTGTTAAGCAGTATGGCAGCTGTAACTTCCCGGTGATGATTATAGGAGAAGAAGGAACAGGAAAAGAGCATCTGGCCTACGTCCTATACACCAAAAGCAAATTTAGTAACTATCCCTTTGTTGTTCTTGATTGCATCCGGTTTACTTCAAAGAACTGGTCCCTTTTAATAGATGATAGTACTTCCCCGTTAAGTGACACCTCAACTACTATATATATAAAAAATATGGAGCATCTTTCACACCAGCAGTTCGAAGAATTGTTTTCAATAATACACGACCTAAAGCTATACAACAAAAACAGATTAATATTCACCTTTACTTCTAATAATAAGGATACTACTGCTAAAAGATGTACGCAGATTATTAATCATTTTTCTTGCCATACAATACAGGTGCCTTCATTACGAGATCGTATTGAGCATATACCAGATTTGTCTAGTATTTATATTAGTAATCTAAATGTATCCTTGGCAAAAGAAGTACTTGGCTTTGATTCTGATGCTCTTGCCGTAATGAAATCCTATGATTGGCCAGGAAATTATAATCAATTCAAAAAAATAATTAGTGAATTGGTAGCAAATACAGAGACCTCCTATATCACCGCTTCTTCTGTTACCAAATTGCTACAAAAGGAGACACTCTCGCCTCAATCAAATTTAGAGCCTATAGAGTCATCACTTATGAACAAGACCCTAGAAGAAATTAATTTGTATTTTTTACAGAGAGTTTTATCCGAAGAAAATGGCAACCAAAGTACAACCGCCAAAAGACTGGGGATAAGCAGAACAACCCTATGGAGAATGCTTCAGAAAGTTTCTCTTCCAGATTAATTCTAATCGAGTAGGAGGCGGTGACTAACCGCCGTCCTCTCACAGCACCGTGCGTACC
>CAZMYP010000075.1:0-10997 GCA_964570535.1 uncultured Herbinix sp. | reverse complement strand
TTGTCGAACAAGGACATAAGTATTATACATATTACAAAATATGGTTGACAAATTACATAATATGGTATATGATTTGCATAAAAATAGAACCTGATTTGCACATTCCTTAATTTCTACATAATCTATTATACTCATTAATTTCCATAATATTTTAGCATATAAACTCATAATTTTTTTTGGTTGCATTATTATGATGTTACTTTATTGTAAGGTAGCAATAACTGTGCAAAAAAGGGTGATGAACATAGGGTCTTTGCGTGAGCCAACTGCAGTAAAAGAGTTAGATAAGTATTTAGCTAATTAATCAGAAAGGGGTTTGATTATAAATAAAATAATTAGAAAGGGAATCATTTACTGTAGATGCTCCTAACTGTGAACATACTATCTCAGACTGGAAGAAATACATGTTTTTGGGACTTTTTAACTTTGATGAGGGATATCAATTATAAGGTAAAGGGAGGTTTATAATGCGTAAATTATGTTGTGTAGCGCTGGTGTTAAGCATGCTTTTTTCTTCTTTGTCATTAGCTCCGGCAAAAGCTGCAACCAATTATAACTACGGGGAAGCCTTGCAAAAGGCTATTATGTTTTACGAATTTCAGCGTTCCGGGGAGTTACCGGACGATAAGAGAGATAATTGGCGTGGAGATTCAGGTATGAATGACGGCGCCGATGTAGGGATGGACCTAACTGGTGGTTGGTATGATGCTGGCGATCATGTTAAGTTCAATCTTCCTATGGCATATTCACAGACGATGCTTGCCTGGGCAGTATATGAGTCTGAAGATGCTTTGGCAGACAGCGGACAGCTGGATTACATAGTAGATAGTATAAAATGGGTTAGTGACTATCTAATAAAATGTCATCCATCAGCAGATGTGTACTATTATCAGGTAGGTAGCGGTAGTGGTGATCATTCCTGGTGGGGACCTGCAGAGGTTATGCAGATGGAAAGGCCATCCTATAAGGTTGATATGGCAAATCCCGGTTCAACCGTAGTGGGTGAAGCTGCTGCAGCTCTGGCATCTGCATCAATCGTATTTGCCGATAGGGATCCGGCTTATGCGGCAACCTGTCTAAAGCATGCAAAGGAGCTTTTTGCATTTGCTGACAAAACCAAGAGTGATAGTGGTTATAAGGCTGCAGATGGATTTTATACCTCCCATAGCGGATTCTATGATGAGCTATCTTGGTCAGCTGTATGGCTTTACTTGGCAACAGATGATGATAGCTATTTGAGCAAAGCTGAAAGCTATGTTGGTAATTGGTCCACTGAAAACCAATCAACAGATATTGCATACAAATGGGGACATTGTTGGGACGATGTTCATAATGGAGCTTGTTTGCTACTTGCTAAAATAACAAACAAACCTATTTACAAAAAGTCTATTGAAATGCATCTTGATTACTGGTCTGTTGGATATAATGGTAATCGTATAACCTATACTCCTAAGGGTCTTGCATGGCTGGATACCTGGGGAGCACTTAGATATTCTTCAACAACAGCATTCTTGGCATCAGTTTATGCTGACTGGGAAGGCTGCGATGATGCAAAGTCCCATATATATAATGATTTTGCTAAGAAGCAAATCGATTATGCCTTAGGTAGCTCTGGTCGAAGCTATGTAGTTGGCTTTGGAGTAGATGCTCCTAAAAGGCCACATCATAGAACAGCCCATAGTTCTTGGGGTGATAGTATGACTGCTCCTAATTATCATAGGCATAATCTTATCGGCGCCCTTGTTGGTGGCCCTGGTAATAATGATAGCTATAGCGATGATGTAAATAACTATATTAATAATGAAGTGGCAACAGATTATAATGCTGGTTTTGTAGGAGCACTTGCTAAGATGTATGAGGATTATGGCGGAGATCCATTATCTAATCTAAATGCAATAGAAGAAGTGACCAATGATGAATATTTTGTAATGGGCGGTATCAATGCATCAGGTTCTAACTTCCTTGAAGTTAAAGCACTGATACATAACCAGTCTGGTTGGCCTGCAAAGCTTGGAGATAAGCTTTCCTTCCGTTATTTTGTAGATGTTTCAGAGGTTATAAATGCTGGATATAGTATAAATGATATAGAGATATCAACAAATTATAACTCTGGAGCTAAGGTCACAGGTCTTCATCCTTGGGATACAGCCAATAATATTTATTATGTAAATGCTGATTTCTCAGGAACTAAGATATATCCCGGTGGTCAACCTGCCTTTAAAAAGGAAATACAATTTAGAATTGCAGCTCCTTTGAATACCAATATTTGGAACAATGACAATGATTTTTCATATAAGGACATTAAGGGTATTTCATCAGGAAATACAGTTCAAAGTATGTATATTCCAGTATATGATAACGGTGTTTTGGTATATGGTCTTGAACCTGGGGGAGGTGCAGAAGAAGAAGAACGGAATTCCAGTATCTCTGTGAAAATTGCTACATTTGATAAATATCTAGCCAAACAGAGTGAGGTACAGACTAGTATGACCTTAAATGGTAATTTACTGGCCGCTATTAAGAAGGGTTCTACTACACTAAAACTTGGTACTGATTATACAGTATCCGGTAACACAGTAACAATTCTAAAGAGCTATCTTGATACATTTGCTCTTGGTCATGTTAGCTTAGTCTTTGATTTTAGTGCAGGTGTAGATTCTATAATGATAATAAAGATTGTAGATACTACTCCTGAGGACCCTGAAGATCCTGATGAACCTGAAAAGCCAAGTGCAACGATTAACCCTACGATGGTAGATTTTGATAAAAACCCTGTTAATCAGGAGGATATCAATGTAAGTATAACTCCTAATGGTAATACTTTAGTAGCAGTAAAAAGAGGAAATACTACTTTAAGAAAAAATAGTGAATATGTTATCTATGGGAATGAAGTAAGTATCTTAAAAAAATATTTGGAGACCTTATCTGTGGGAAAAACCACACTTACCTTTGATTTTGATGAAGGTACAGATCCATCTCTGGAAGTTAAGGTTACAGATACATCTGAGATTGTGGTAGGCGGAGATATTAAAGTTCAAATGTATAATGGTAATACATCTGATATACTTAATGGACTAATGCCAAGATATAAGATTACTAATACCGGTTCGAGTTCTATAAATTTATCTGATATAACAATTCGGTATTACTATACTATAGATGGGGAGAAGGACCAGAGCTTCTGGTGTGATTGGTCTTCTGCAGGAAGTAATAATATTAAAGGAACATTCGTTAAGATGTCACAGCAGACCGATAAGGCTGATTATTACTTAGAAACCAGTTTTACAGAGGGAGCAGGTACTCTTAAGCCAAAGGAAAGTATTGAAGTGCAGAATCGTTTCTCCAAGGCTGATTGGAGTAATTTTAGTCAAAGCAATGACTATTCCTTCACAACTAATAATAGTTATTCCGATAATAATGCAGTTACAGTATATATCTCAGGTTCATTAGTTAGTGGAATTGAGCCGTAGAATAAGTAAATAAATAAAATATATATTTTAAATGCACCCCAAATATTATGATATCAAATAGTATTTGGGGTGCTATTTTATTGAATAGGAAGGTTTGACATCTTTATACTTACTGTTATATAATGCGTTTTGTAGTATCTAAGCAAATGATAAGATAATGGACTTAAATTAAGTCTTAATTAGAAGGAGATATAATGAACAATCAAAATAATGCTGGGAATATCAATCTAGATGTTGCATCTAAAAAACCAACCCCAAAAAAGAAAGTGGGTTGCTTTGGCTGTTTGGGGATTGCTTTGTTAACGATTCTTATTATAGTGGTTGCTTTCTTTGCTATAAATAAAATACGAAAGAATATTAAAGAAAAGAGAGAAGAAAAGCTAGAAGCTAGATTTAATTATGAATTGAAGTTATCATCGGAGGATAAACTTAACCAAGCTTATGAACAGGGTGAGATCTCAACGGATGCCTACATTTTGCAGTTGGCATACAGCATGTATGATGCAGGACAGCTTGATCCTTTATATAAATCAGATAATGAGATTGATATTGCGCCGAATATTTCAGATTTGCTTATGAAACATATAGATGAACTGAGTGACGAGACGCTAGAGTATATTGTTAAAAACATGTTGACCATGGATGTGAGGATTGGTCCAGATGCCAGTCAGAATTCGATGTCCTCTGAAGAAAAATGGCGCCCTTTTTCCAAAAAGGCATATGCCAGTGCTTATGATGTTACAGTTCTTGACAAAGCGGTTCTTTCCCCTAGTGGCAGGTTTTTAATATGGTATACCGAAACAGGAGAGTCTGCAGTAAAGGACAAAGAAATTGAGGAATTAGCTAATACAATTGATAATATAACAGCTGATATAGAGAACTTTTTAGATATTGGCTGGGCTTATAATCTTGACAAATTTAACTCGGGTAGCTATGAAGACATGAAGAGTGTTTTGCAGAAATGCGGCATTGATGAAAATGTAATGGGAGAGGCATTTCCTATATATGTTTTTGAACCATCAAAGGACAGTAATTCCTTGGCTTGGTATATCAGAGAGTTAACAGGTAGTCAAGAAAGATTGTTTAGATTGGGTAAGGCATTAAACCTTGTATTTGACCTTGAAGATACTCTAACGGAGTTGGCATCGGTCTATTCTGTACCTTATATTGTTATCAGGCCTTCATCCTTTTCTGATATGGACAGCCTGAATGTACTTTTTTCCCATGAGTTAACTCATCATTTTCAGGTTATCTATTATGACGATTTGGATCATTATGCTCCCGGCTTTACAAGTGAGACAGTAGCTAATTTTGTTGCTGCCAGTATTACGAATATTAAAGATACAAAAACCTTAACAAATAACCATGCAAATCAATATATGGAGATTACTGAGGAACACTTTTCTAAGATGATATTTGGAGAAAGCAGTGGATATGCTGAATTCATTTGGGCAAAATCATATGTGGATATTGTAGCAAATGGAAAACAATATCTAAAGGAATCATTGTTAGAAGATGACCCTTTTGATTTTTTATATAAGAAAGCAGGGGATTCATATCAACTAGTGCTTGAGGATATTGCTGTACGGAATATTACAAAGGATTATAAGGAAAAGGCTTTCGTTTCAACAAAATATCCAACCCCAAAAGCAAAACTTGACCGCTATATGGATGAGGAAAAGGGCTCAATTTACCCGAATGGTTTTCACTATTATTACATGGATTCAAGATCATTTAATAAGTCAGAATCTGCGATTCATTTAAAAAATAATGGCAGTGCAAGTATATTTATTAAGGTGATGGGTAGAAAAAAGGATAATTATAGTCTGATTGATTCCCTTTACTGTGAGAGGGATAAGGAATTACTCATAGCAGATTTTTCGGGAGATAAATACAAAAAATATGATGAAATAATCTTAGCTCTAGGAAAATGTGATATTGTAGGAAACGCAGAATACCAATTGATATCATTATCTTCTTCAGTAGTTGATTTATATGATACCCTTACGGGACTTAAGGATCTGAATCCTTGGGTAATAAATGGTGACTGTATAACTATTCATGTTGATGATTTTGTAGAGGGTGCAATTAAAATAGCCGACTACTTGAAACGAGCAAGTACACACGCTAATAATAATATACAGTCAGATGATACAGAACAAGTTATGGATTATATAAACTCTTTTCAGGATGAGATTAACAGAATTGGAGAGGGCTTTAAGAAATTTGCTGATGTATTCGAGTATAAAACTATTCGTATTTATACTATTCCCATAGAAGACACAATGTTTTCTGATGATGAACTACATGAAAGAGTATTTGATACATTGCCTAAGCTTAAATTTAAAGTTATTAGTAAGATTGAGGATGGTATGCACTTAACAGTCGGTGCGGGTATTCGACCCCTTTCTAAAACTCAGATTATTTTAACTGTAACTCTTACGCAGTCTGAAGGCGAAAAATTCGTGTACCGTATTGAAGTGGAAAAATAGTGTAGGGCAGGCTTGGTATAGGGTTTTGGACAAGGAGTGACAACATGAATATATACCTTATTAGACATGGAAGACAGAACTGCAAATTATATAATGTGGATGTTCCTCTGGCAGCAGAGGGAACTTTGCAGGCTAGATTGCTAGGACAGCGACTAAAAAAATACGATATAGATGTAGTTTATTCAAGTGATTTGATTAGAGCAGTAGAAACTGCTGATATAGTTAATGAATACTTAGAAAAACCTAGAGTTATTGACAAGCGATTAAGAGAGACGGATTTTGGAGGATTCACAGGATTATCAGATGATGAGTTGAAGGATAGTTATAAAGATTTTCTTAAAAGAAGAGTAACCATGACAGTTGATGAGCCATATCCAGATGGAGGCGAAAACTGTCAGATGGTATACGAAAGAGCCTTTAAAGTAATTGAGGAAATAGTTGAAAAGAATTATGATAATGTCTGCATTATAGCCCATGGAGGAACTATTCGAGCCCTATTAACAGGTATAATTGGAGCTGATTTTCCGAAATGGTTAGTTTATGGTAGACAGATAGAAAATTGCAGTATAACAGAGATTCTTTATGATGAGAATATCAAGACCTTCCATATAGAAAGATTCAATGATTACGCCCATATTGAAGACAAGGAACATTTGTTAAGAAAACATTTTGGGACAGGATTTTTTGATTTGAATAAGGAGACAGATTAAATTAATTGATACATTTTTTTCTGCTAGATTTGTAAAAGATTTCTATATATGTTAACATAATACATAGTAACCAATGGAAATCAGCAGAAGGGATGTTTAAAATGAAAATAACTATTTTAGGAACAGGTAATGGAGGCACAACAATTGCGGCGGATTTGACAGTCAAGGGTCATGTTATAACCTTGCTAAAGACATCTAATATACCCAGTGAGAATTACAAATATTTATTAGAAAATGATGGGCTAGTAAGATTTAAGGATATTGAACAGGAACATACTATTAACATACATAAAGTAACAGATTCGTTTGAAGAAGCATTTTCAGAGAATCCTCAAGTAATTATTGTGTTTATTAATACTAATTATCATGAAGCAACGATTAAAAGAATGGCACCTTACTTAAGAGATGGTCAGGTTGTTTTGTTGGAGCCAGGTTATCTAAGCACCGCATACTTTAATAAGTATTGTAGTGACAAGGAATTGATAATAGCAGAGGCTGAGAGCTCACCTATTGATTGTAGAGTGACTGCTCCCGGAGAAGTGAAGGCACTTTTTAAAAACATCCGTAACCCAATTGGGATTTATCCAATGAAGCATAAGGACAGGGGTATGGCTATTTTAGATCAATTGGGATATAATTTTAAGCTTCTTGATTCTGTTATAGAAGCGGCCCTGCATAATCCCAACCTTATAGTCCATACAATTGGAGCTATTATGAGTATTCCTAGAATTGAATACTCAGAGGGAGATTATTGGATGTACCGAGAGGTATTTACAGCAAGTGTATGGAACCTAGTCAAAAGGCTTGATAGTGAAAAAATGAATATATTGCAAGCCTTAGGTCTTGAGCCTATGCCATATGAGAAAGCTTGTAGGTATAGAAACTATGAAGACCTTTCAGTTAATGCTAAGGAAGCATTTTTTGATTATGCCCTAAATGATTCTCCCTCTGGACCTAACAAAAGTGATTCTAGATATATTACAGAGGATGTACCTCAAGGACTTATCCTATTGGAATCAATGGGTAGAATTTTGAATATAAAAACCCCTGTGTGTACATCGCTTATCGAAATAGCCTCTGCATGTCTGAATATCGATTTTAGAAAAGATGGACGAACTGTAAGACGTCTTGGCAAGTCCATATTAAGTGAAATCATGGGTGAGTCTGGAGAAGGTCTAGAAGAAAGTAATATGGAAATCTACCTACGATGAGTTATACATACAGGCTTTGTGTTTATTGTACAATGGAAGATAATTAGTGTTAGAAAATATTGAGAAATGAGGTATGTTATATGTCAGAAATTTATCTTGCAGGGGGTTGCTTTTGGGGAACCGAGAAATATCTTTCATCTATAAAGGGTGTTCTATCCACAGAGGTTGGCTATGTGAACGGAGATACAAAGAATCCCACATATGAAGAGGTATGTTATAAGAATACCGGGCATGCTGAAGCGGTACATGTAATCTATGAGCCTCAGATGTTACCTTTAGAATTTTTGCTAGAGCTATATTATGAAGCAATTGATCCTGTGTCTGTCAACCGTCAGGGGGGAGATACGGGTAGTCAGTATCGTACTGGTATCTACTATGTCAATAGTGAGGATCTGGAGATTATAAATCGTTCTATTGCACGACTGCAAAAGCGATATGACCAGCCTATTGCAATTGAGGTAGAGCGGTTACATGATTTTTGGACGGCAGAGGAATATCATCAAAAATATTTGGATAAAAACCCAGCGGGCTATTGTCATATATCAAGTGATTTGTTTGAAAAAGTAGCTAGATCAATTGTAAATCCAGCTGCTTATAGAGAACCAGACACTGATATTCTTCGGAAATCATTGACTAAGGAGCAGTATGAGGTAACACAGAACAGTGCTACTGAACCTCCTTTTCAAAATGAATTCTGGGACTTCTATAAGCAGGGAATCTATGTAGATATTACAACTGGAGAACCGCTTTTTGCCTCCAGTGACAAGTTTGAATCCGGTTGTGGCTGGCCAAGTTTTTCAAAACCGATTGATCCCAGTGTGATTCATGAAAATATTGATACCTCTCACGGAAGGATTAGGACAGAAGTTCGAAGCCGTGTAGGAGATGCCCATTTAGGTCATGTGTTTAATGACGGTCCCGAGAAGACAGGTGGATTAAGGTACTGCATTAACAGTGCGTCTCTACGGTTTATCTCAAGAGAAGATATGGATAAGGAGGGCTATGGATATCTATTGAATCAGCTTTAGTAAAAACCCGTTTTGTTAATACTAACAAAAAGTCAGAGAAATTCTCTGACTTTTATTCCATTATATACATTTAATAAAGCAGATAAAATCCTTGAAGCTTTTCTTCTAATGTTCTGGTTTCATAGGATAGACATTACCAATAGGTACAGTGAACATAATGCCTATACCAGTGGATGATATATCAGACACTATTTCTTGTACGACTTCGACAGCTGAATCTACCATGCTCTGATCCTTCAGAACGGTAAAAATAGTTTTGCTGTAAGGGTGAGCATCCCCAAGTAGCATTTTCAATGAGCTAAACAAGGGAATATCCTTGCTATTACTATTTACTATTAGACTGCCCATGCCCTGACTATCTAGAATAGTGGCACCGCTAATTTCGTTTTCTAGAAATCCAGAAAGGATATCCTCTAAATAATCAATTTCATTTAATACAACAAATAATGCGTACATTGTTCATCCTCCTTTTGGTTGTCTTATTGTTGGTTATCTAGTGTTAAAGCAGAAACTGGTTGCTTCTCAAGAGATTTAGTTTTGCTTTTGCTTTTTTTGCTAATTGACTCATTTAGTCCATTTATTTCCCCGGCTTTTTGTATGGCCAACTTGGCAAATATAGGCCCTGAAACTTCATATATTAGGACACTAAACATTATAATAGTACTTATTGTTGTGTAGTAGGCTGGTAACTGACTTCGTACAAGTACCAAGAGTCCAATGGAAATGCCTCCCTGTGGAAGAAGGGCATAGCCTAGGTTTTTAGTAACTGCGGGATCTGCCTTCACAGCCTTTGCTCCTACCCATGCACCCAATATCTTACCAGATGCTCTAGCAATTACATAACCAACTCCAAGTGCTCCTACCTGAAGTAGAACACTTAGGTCTAAGCCTGCCCCAGCTAAGGTAAAGAACAGAACATACACAGGTGTTACAAAGTCATTAACTGAATCAAAGACTCTTTTGGACTTCTGTAGCATATTAACCAGAGTGGCTCCCATTAAAATGTTGGTTAGTAAAGGAGATAGTCCAAGTACATTTGATACTCCTGTGGCAATACCAATAGCTACTAAGGTAATAGCCTGGAGTTCATCTCGGCCTTTAGATCTCTTTACAAGAATAACAAGAACAATACCTAAGGCTAATCCAAGAAGTATAGACCCGCCTATCTCTACAGTTGGTCCTATTATCATTTTAAGGAGTGAAAATTTTTGCCCATTAGTTGAAATAACGGCTAAGGACATAGCGACTCCAAACATTATAATACCAAATACATCATCTAATGCAACTACGGGGAGAATGGTCTTTGTTAATGGACCATAGGCCTTAAATTGCTTTATAACCAGTAGTGTAGCAGCAGGTGCAGTTGCCGCAGACATAGATGCAATTACAATACTAAATGCAAAGGGTTGATTAAAGAAATAAAACATTACAGCGAATACAATTAATACAGCCCCTATAACCTCTACCAATGTTATTATTACTATGGATTTGCCTAGCTTAAGCATATCCTTGACAACAAATTCATTTCCTATACTAAAGGCTATAATTGCTAAAGCCAATTCACTGATGACAGAAAAGGATTCTATGTCCTGTCCACTTACAAGTTTTAAAAAAGAGGGACCCAATAAAAGGCCTGCAACCAAATAACCTGAAACATTAGGAAGCTTGAAAATTTTGGCCACCCTACCACCTATAACTCCAACTAATAATACTATACTAATTTTTAATAATAAATTCAATTTTTTTCCTCCATATCATTTTTATAAAGCATAATAATTTTCTTTCTAAACATAAAAAATTAGGCGAGGTTTTATTTATCTGTTTTTTTGCATGAAAAAAAGCGGATAAACTAGCTCATATAGAGCTTCGCCATACGCTTGGTTGTTTCCTATGGGATTAGCTGACGGATTAGGGCTACCAAGTTGCCCCTCCTAATGATTAGGATTCACCCCAAAAGATTGGATCCCCCACTATCTTGTAGATATTCGGAAATGTATACACATAATACCATAGGATTTAAAAAGAGTCAAACAAGCTGTTAATTCGGATTGCGTTTAGTTAGCTTAGGATTTTAATGGGCAGAATT
>CAZMYP010000074.1:0-11162 GCA_964570535.1 uncultured Herbinix sp. | reverse complement strand
CTTTCCTATTATATAAAAATTGTATTATAGACATTATAAACTAGATTCTACTTTTATCATAATATATTTATAATATTTAATATAATTAAAATACTTTTATAATATTTTATAATGAGGCTTCTCTTCTCCTAAAATATAGTAACGAATATAATCATCCATAAGTATGGCTACAGGAGATAAAAAGAACCAGATTACCATATAAGCTATGCATATCTGCCCCATAAGGTTAAATGGTTGCTTTGAGTAATCCCACACCTTAAGATCCAACCAGATATTAACTATAAGACCAGCTACAAGCTCCACTCCTGTTATTATTGCAGCGGATATAACCATTTGACTAATAAATGCAATTTCTTTTGAATATATCTCATTGATTAACCCTATTAGAATAAAGCAGATTCCTCCGGCTACCAGCATGGATATATGAGAATATCCTCTAAACAGTATTTCTATTCCCCCATAAGCAAATCCACCGATAAAAAACAACAAAATATATTTCAGAAGATTACTATGACGTAAATCCATAATATACTCCTTTCTATTTCCTATCATGTCAACTTATTACTAATGCCGACTCATATTTGCCTCTATAGATATAATTCTAATATACTCACAAATCTTTTTATTATCTTTGTTTTTGTTATATACCATAAAGTACATTTATCATATTTTTACATTTATTTTTTACCTGTAATAGTTCGCCCATGCTGGGCCAACTAAAAAAGGACAGTTTCGACTGTCCTTTTTTGGAGAAGGTATTTTGTTACTTATGGGGGTGTAGCAAAACACTATATAATGTATTGGGGTTTACATACTTAGTATAGCATGTAAACTAATATAAGTCTGCACAAATAATATAAATAATTATATATATTTCTGTCACTTTTTACATTTCACCCTGGTTTTGATCTTCAAATAATGCTTCAAACTCTTCTCTTGTAATTCTTTCCTTATTAATTAAAAGTTCAGCACATGAATCTAATTTATCCTTATTTTCATTTAAAATTCTCTTTGCCTCAGAATGACATTCGTCAATAATATTTCTAACTTCCTCGTCAATTTTATTAGCTATATTCTCACTGTAGTTTCTGGTATGACCCCAGTCCCTTCCGATAAATACTTCATCCTCATTCTGATCATAATTGACCATGCCTATTGCATCAGAAAAACCATATCGAGTTATCATAGCTCTTGCTGTTTTTGTTGCTCTCTTAATGTCGTGAGATGCTCCAGTAGTTACATCTTCAAACATCAGCTCCTCGGCAACTCTTCCTCCAAGAGTTACCATTATCTCCTGGCGCATACGACCTCTTGTATTAAACATTTCATCCTTTTCGGGAAGTGGCATGGTATAGCCTGCTGCTCCGTTTCCTGTTGGAATAATTGACACTGTATATACAGGCCCTACATCCGGTAGAAGATGGAATAAGATAGCATGACCTGCTTCGTGATAGGCAGTAATCCTCTTTTCCTTTTCACTAATAACCTTGCTCTTCTTTTCAGTACCAATTCCCACCTTAATAAATGCCTTCTTAATATCCTCACCAATAATAAAGCCTCTATTATCTCTAGCCGCGCCAATTGCAGACTCATTCATTAGATTCTCAAGATCTGCTCCTGTAAATCCAGCAGTGGTCTGGGCTACTTGTTGCAAATCTACATCATCACCTAAAGGCTTACCCTTAGAGTGAACCTGAAGGATTTCTTCTCTACCCTTTACATCAGGATGACCTACAGCTACCTTTCTGTCAAACCTACCAGGACGTAGTATTGCAGGATCCAATATATCCACACGGTTAGTTGCAGCCATAACAATAATTCCTTCATTAACGCCAAATCCGTCCATTTCAACAAGGAGTTGATTTAGGGTTTGCTCTCTTTCATCATGGCCACCACCCATTCCAGTACCCCTACGTCTTGCTACAGCATCAATTTCATCTATAAAGACAATACAGGGTGAGTTCTTCTTAGCATCTTCAAATAAATCCCTTACTCTGGATGCTCCCACACCTACAAACATTTCCACAAAATCAGATCCTGATATTGAAAAGAAGGGTACTCCAGCTTCACCTGCAACGGCCTTACCAAGAAGAGTCTTACCTGTTCCTGGAGGTCCCACCAGAAGAACACCCTTTGGTATCCTAGCTCCAACCTGAATGTATTTTTTAGGAGTTTTCAAGAAATCCACAATCTCCTTTAATTCATCCTTTTCTTCATCAAGTCCTGCTACATTCTTAAAGGTTATCTTTTTTGCATCGTCCGTTGACATCTTTGCACGGCTTTTTCCGAAGTTCATAACCTTGTTATTTCCTCCACCAACAGATGCTTGATTAGATAAGAAGGAGAAAAGAACTATTACAATAATAAAAATAAATATATAGGGCAAAATTGTAGATAAAAACCAATTTGGTTTTGATATCTCATGAACCCTATATTCAATATCAGCTTCTTTTAAAAGACTAGCCATTTCTCTTGTATCTAATACATTGAAGCTCTCCTTTTGATCTTGATCATTAAATTTTACTTTAAGCTTACCTGTGTATTCCTCTTGATTTGGATGTATATCAACATATCGCACCCTTCCCTTTTCTATATCACTTAAAAAACGAGCTTGTGTATATGCATTCTCACTATTGCCCTCAAAATTATCTAATAGGAAAACTGATATAAAAACTATAGCTAATATAGCCAGGTAATAACCGTATCCTTTCATTTGTTTCCTCACCAAACAACCTCCTAATATGTTAATTTATATGTTGATCTATATCTGTTAATAATATAATTAGTTTATACTATGCCTATATATGGTAAATTCCTAAATTCTTGTTGATAATCCAGTCCATACCCAACTACAAATTCATCAGGTATCTCAAATCCAACATACTTTACTGCTACATCTGTAACCCTGCGATCAGGTTTATCCAGCAGAGTGCAGATATTTAAACTCCTAGGTGCTCTAGTGCTTAGTAGCTCTATTAAATATGCAAGAGTTCTTCCTGAATCAATAATATCCTCTATAATAATTACATCCTTATCCTGTATTGTCTCATCTAGATCCTTTACAATCCGTACCCTTCCTGAACTGACCTTCTCATCTCCATAACTTGATACTGACATAAAGTCCATGGTCACTGGAACAGTCATTCTTTTTGCTAAATCACAGCTAAAAAATACACTGCCTTTTAGAATACAAATAAGATGTACGCTTTTTCCCTCATAATCCTTACTAATTTCTTTTGCTAATTCCATAATTCTTTTATTAATCTCGTCTTCTGATATCATGACCCTAATTTTATCAGTCATATTAGTTCTCCTTTGCATTTGTTAGTATCATGGATAGTATTTTCTTTGTCTTGTCATCTATTTTGTATTTTTCACTAATTCGATTACCATGTCCTATTACCCACAATATATGGTTTCCATCGGCAACCAAAGGAATTTGATCTCGTTCGTCCTTAGGTATCTTTAAATCAATAAAATAATCCTTAAGTTTCTTTCTCCCACCCAGGCTATCAATCTGAATAAAATCCCCAGTTGTTCTGGTCCTTAGTTTAGGAGTATTTTCTATTTTATCATAATCAAACCACTTCACACAACTGTTTTTAGGAATTGGCTTGGTTTTTTTACTTTCGAACACATTCGATTCGATAATAAGTTCATACTGATTTGAATAAGTCTTCCCTGGAATCATAATATCTATAGCTTCCTTTTGCTTAACGGAAGCCTTGTCTGTATTTTTCAAAGATTGGTATAGCCTAACTGTATCATAGTTTTTTATGGCAATCATCCCATAGGGAAGGTTTATTTGTTTTCCTACCTGCCTTTTACCCAAGGACAATACATCCTCAACATGTTTAGCTTCAATATCATTTAGACTGCCAGCAAGGTCTCCTAGTATTCTTCTAACAATACCCTTTTGAATTACAATATCCTCTCCTTCCATAACTTTGGTATTATATTCATAGGCTCCCTCAGTTTCCATTACAAGAGCCTCGAAGCGTTTATTGATAGATTTTTCAATATATTTGTAGGCCTCATTAAGATGTACTGTGGCATTGTTAATATTCTCTACTACATTGGTATTAATCTGCTCCTTTGCATATGTCAGTACCTGGTTTCTAATCTTATTCCTACTATAGGTATCTTGAAAATTAGTTGAATCCTCTTGATACTCCAACTTTCTTTCAGATAAATAAGCCTCAATATCCTGCCTAGATGTAGACAAAAGAGGGCGAATAATAGTAATGTTTCCAGAGTCAGTCTTCATATTTATAATAGGCTCCATCCCTGTAAGCCCTTTAAGTGCACTTCCTCGAAACAAATTGAAAAGTAAGGTTTCTGCATTATCATTTCTATTATGTGCAACTGCAACCTTATTACACTTATATTTAATTGATGCATCGGCAAAAGCCATATGGCGAAGCTTTCTTCCCGCCTCTTCCTCAGATAGTCCTTCCTTTTTAGCAAATGCTCTTACATCATAATGATAAGAGCAAAATAATACTCCAAGCTTGCTGCAAAATGCTTTTACAAATGCCTCATCCCTATCTGCCTCATACTCTCTTATACCATGATGTACGTGTACAGCAAAAAGAACCACCTTCCTACCTTGGTATAGGGTAGATAAGGCATGCAATAGACAGACGGAATCTGCCCCGCCTGATAATCCAACGATTATCCTATCTTCTTCTTCAATTAGCTTATATAAGCCTATATAATTATTAATTTTTTTTAACATATTCTCACTAATAGGTTTTTTGCTAGTTTACAGTATTATTTATATTCTAATCCTTTCTATTTGAAATTTCAATGGCATTTTCCATTTCTTCATTTTAACCATATTCCTGCAGTGATTACACTCATATCATCCATGGGAACATAGCTTTTTTGAGAAAGAGTATAATCAAGGATTCTATTGGCAATCTCTTGAGGACTACTGCTATCAATATCCATAACAATCCTTTCCATTTCCAATTCTTTATTATCTCCCTCAAGACAATCCAGAACACCATCTGTCACCATAATTACTATGTCCCCCTCGTAGAGCTTCTTAGTCACCGAATCATAGTCCACGGCTTTAAACATTCCAATGGGAAGGGTTGTAGAGCTAATAGTCTCTACCCAGCTGCTACGTTTAATAAATGTAGAGGCTGCGCCGATTTTGACAAACTCGCACCTACCGGTACAAAGATTAATTGTTCCTATATCAATTGTGGAGAAGGTCTGTTTGTCAGGCTTTAAAACCAAATTGGAATTAATCATCCTTAGGGCTGTCTCAGTATTAAAACCAGCCTCCAAAAGCTCCTCCAGTAATGCAAGCACAGTTTCACTTTCATCTGCTGCCTCCCTACCTGTTCCCATTCCATCGGAAAGAGCCATTACCACCTCCCCACTTTCAAGTTTCATAATAGAGAAATTATCACCAGATATGCTATCCTTCATTGCCCTTGCAACCCCTGTTAATGTCTTAAATTTAGTATCTTCAACAAATGTATATTCTTCATAGTTTTTAGACAGCACTGATTTTGAAGCCCCCGATACTATGAATTTCATATTCAAGGCTTCAGATATCCATGATGCAGCCTCCTTAGTAGTAATGCATCGGTTCTTATCAACTAAGGCATTTAAGATTAGCTCCTTACGTCTATCTCTTCTTTCTATAATGGTTATATCGCTCACATCTATATACTGGGATCTTAACCTTCTGATTACCTTACTCTCTTCACTTTTCATAATTCTTGTCGCCCCGTATATATCCCCTGTCAATGTATGAATTGCAGAGGAAATATCCTTTAACTGCCCCGCAATCACTTCTCTACTTTCTGCCAAGCGATTACTCCATATACTATTTAATTTCGCTATTTCAAATCCTCTGTTTGTTTCTATAATTACTTCATTTGAGCATATGCAGTTAGACAAAAAAAACTCTGGCACATCCTTTTCTTCAATAAACCCCTTTTTCTCAGCCACATAAAATAAATCACAGGTTGCTTGGTAGGCATCTTTGAAGTTTTCCTCCCAGCAAAAGCTACAGTTTCTACAGTTTTTACATAACCGTTCTGATATATCCTCAAATATCAAGTCTATTTCCTTTTCCTTAATCATAGCCTGCCTCTCATTTATAGTTCCAAGGGTTTTAGAAAGCGTTAAAAAAGATTGAGAAAAAATATTCATTCTTGTATTGGTTAGTTTCTTTAAATTATCTGCTGATAGTAGGTTTTGTCCCATCTTATCATTATCTTGATCAACCCTATATATAATGCTTTTTGGCAATAATACAAATAATAAGAAGGCAGAGCTTAAGGCCCCTATTTCACCTGTTGTTATTATTTTCTCCTCATATACAAGGCTGATAATTGCTGTGGTTAATGAAAATACTATGGCAGTTGGTATTCTTCCAAGACTCCTAAAGAGAGCTGGCACTATACCTAACATAGCTAGTAGTCCTATCCCTGACAAAGGAGCTGCTCCCTTAAGATTTAAAGCAAAACCAGAAACTGCACCAGTTATAGCACCATGGCCAGCACCATATTTATAAGCAAAGAATATTATTACAAAATAAACTATTGTTTCTAATGGGGCTATGTATGGATTGCTTGTCTTTGGTAGGGCAAAGATAAACACTGCTACTATTAGACTTAAGCTTATGGTTTCCTCATTTGTCATTTTTGCACCCTTGGATTGCTTTAAAATAAAATTAATACCAATAGGAAATATCATTCCTGTCACATAGGTAATAACTGCTTCTAAGACTGCCATAGCGGCATAATATCCATTCCATCCGTATGCTACTGCTTCCGTCATGGCAAATAACCCAAGAAAAACGGCAGGTATCAAATGATAAAAATAAACTGGTAGATCCCTCCTCTTTACAAGTGGTGATTCCAATATAGTTATTGTACTAATCATAGTTAGCAAATATTTTAACACCATAGTAGGTGGCATAACCGAACCGATGCCTGCTAATATTGTTATAAAAATCATACCTGTACTTGCCTTATCTAGATATAAGGCCGTAAAATATCCCATTGCCAGTGGATTAATACCAAAAAAGGTTGCCCTTGCTATGACAAATCCTACTGCATAAATCAATACCCTCTTTTTCTTGTTGCCTTTCATTTCACTTCGCTCCCTTTCTCTTACTATTGCTGCCTCATTATATGCACAACAAAATAAAATCTTTGTCAAAATCTAATACCTGCTTATAAAAACTTTTTGACAATAACTCTATCAAATAGCTGATAGTATCGAATGTAGGAGCCTTAAAATATTTAAGATATTAAGAAAAAGACCTTTACAAAACAACATTGTTTTGTAAAGGTCTTTTGTAGTTCTCATAATAAAAAATAGCGAAGGACGGATTTGAACCGCCGACACTGCGGGTATGAACCGCATGCTCTCGCCAACTGAGCTACTTCGCCAAAGCCACGATATTTATTATATCTGCTTTATATTAAATTGTCAATGACAAAAATCTTTAATTATTATTATTATTATTATCCTCACGAATAATAATTTCATCCTCATAAACTAGTCCTAGTTTCTCTCTGGCCATTTTTTCTATATACCTTTTAGTCTGAACATAGGCCTCAATATTCTTAATCTCAACAGACCTTTCAGTCTCCTCAATTATTTGTTTTTCTAAGGCGCTTTTCCTGTTATCAAGTTCCTTCTTTTCCTTCTCAAGATTAATTTTTCCATAAGTCACAATACCAAAGAAACACAAGACCACAAAAATAATAATTCCAGTGCCTGTCCCTTTTCTGTTTTTTCTTTTCAATATGCCACCTCCCAATATAAAACATCTCTATATATTACCCTTTTGTTTTGTCATTGGTTTTTTCTTGACCTTTTTGATTTTTCTTTTTGATTTTAGTCTTTTTCTTATTATTAGCCTTATAATTTCTTTTTTGCTTATATCCATTTATAAGTATTCTAATTGATTTTATTCTTTTTTTCAATTGTTCATATATTTTTTTATTAATTTTCTTGCCCTTATTAAAAAGAAACTTTATTTTCTTACTTATAAACCTGATAATTAAAGAAAATGGCCGTAGTAATAATAGAATTCCACTACTAATAAGCTTGACTATCCAATCACTAAATATGTAATGATACAGAACCATCCCAATTACTATACCCATAACAGAAAAGCCCCGAATAGTTCCATTGTTTTTTACATAAATCATTGCATATATAAATATACTAGCTAAAGCCCAAAATATCAAATCCTGCGCGGTAACAAAGAAGACATTGTGCCTTATAATCCTTCTTAATATCCTTAGAAAATCATATACCAAAAGTATTAATACGCCCCAGAGAATAGACGTTGCAAAAAATTGTAGCTCAATAGTAATCCACCTATTCATACAGACCTCCTATTTGAAAAGCCTGCCAAAGAGAGATTCTCCTGATTTACCATGGCTTGTTGCCTCAGAATAGGTAAGGCTATCTATCCTTCCATCTATATCTACCTCTCCCTTATCAAGGCTTAGGCGGTTTACATGGAGTTCATTTCCCCTTATCATTAAGATACCTTGCTCTGTCTGTAATAATACTTCACCTGCATCAAAAGATAAAACATCATTAACTCCAGTAATTACTGCGGTTTTTCTAGCATTTAGAATTAATTTATGTCCCTTTAAAGCCTGTTGTCTTTCTTCCATTGAAAAGCCTCCTCATACTTATACTTAAGACCACTCCTCTTGCTCATCCTCACTTAAAAAATGGTAAAAAGCTCAAGATTTATCTTATTAAGTATATGAAACGACCCTCCACTTAATGACGGGTTAAAGGTACTTAATCAATTCTTTTGCATCATCCTTCCTAACTGTCTCCTGGATGTCTAGAACCTCAACCTTTACTGATTTACTACCAAATCTAATCTCAATAATATCACCTATCTTAACATCAGTAGATGGTTTTGCAACCTTTTCATTTATGGAGACTCGTCCCCCTTCACAGGCTTCATTAGCTATAGTCCTTCTCTTAATTAGCCTTGATACCTTTAAAAATTTATCTAATCTCATAATATTCTCCATTCTTAATCGAAGCTCTCTTGGTAAGCTAGCTAAAAGGCTGTTTTAAATCCCCTACACCCCCTAAGAGATATGGAATTTAAAACAGCCTCTTTTGTTCTTGTAATTCAAATCGACTATGCGTTGATTACGTCCTTTAAAGCTTTACCTGCTTTGAACTTAGGTGCCTTAGAAGCAGCAATCTTAATAGGCTCATTAGTTAAAGGATTTCTACCAGTTCTGGCGGGTCTATCATTAACTTCAAATGTTCCAAAACCTACCAACTGTACCTTACCACCTTTTGTTAATTCCTCTGTTACTACATCAATAAAAGCTTTTAAAGCCTTTTCTGAATCTTTCTTTGAAAACTCTGTTTTTTCTGCAATCGCTGCTACTAATTCTGCTTTGTTCATGGATTCGCTCCTCCTCTATAAGTGTTTATGTTTTTTCACTGCCACAACTTATCTTGCTCAGGGGCTGTGATATCGCATAGATTATAGTCATTTCCCTCCATAGGGGGAAGGACATCTATAAGTCTATTTATAAACTTATTAGTAGCATTTGTCAAGGAATTTTCTGCATTTATCTGTAAAACCAGCGATAATTTTATCATTTGAAATAGCATAGTTCCAAATTCATTAAATAACATGGGGTTTTCTTCATTTTCTACAGCCTTTTTTAGCTTCTGCAAGCTTTTGTCAATGCCATCAAATACATTCTCACTGTCCCCAAGCTGCAAACCAAGCTTAATTGCTTTTTTCTGAATCTTCTCTGCTCTTATATTAGCAGGAAGTGCCTTAGGGACCTGAATTAGATTTTGCAAATGACTAACACTTTTCTTTTCCATGCTCTTAACATCTTCCCAATTCCTTAATACCTCTTCTGAGGAATTTACCTCTACATCTCCAAACACATGAGGATGACGGCGAATCATCTTCTTACTTACCTCTGTAATAACATTATTTACTGTAAATTCATTATTTTCTTCAGCAATTGCACTATGGATTGCCACTTGAAGTAATATATCACCTAGCTCCTCACACAGGTTTTCACTATCCTTATTGTTAATTGCTTCAATTACTTCATAACATTCTTCTATAAGACACTGCTTCAAGCTTTCATGAGTCTGTTCCCTGTCCCAGGGACAGCCATTCTCACCTCTTAATGTCCTTATTATATTCATAAACTCATCAAAGCTGTAGGTTTTATCCATCATTTTCTCCATTTCATCTAAAATCAATTCTTGCTTAACTTCCTGCATTTCCAATATATTGTACCATACTCTAAAAATAATCTAAACCAAGGTTTGTCTATAATTAATTCAAGAACAAAGATTGTTCCTTGGCACTTTCCTATTTAACAAGAAAGGGTTTCGCCTGCGAAACTCTCGCGCCGAGCGCGGCCAGCTTGCTGGCTAAATACAAAACTCGCAAGTCCGCATCCTTGCGGAGCATTTTTTATATAATAGGACGAACTTTCCTATTATATAAAAACAACACATTTTATTGTGACATAAGAATATGTCACCTAAAATGTGTTGCTTATCTTAACCTAATTCGATTATGGGTGTTATGGTTCCATTTGTCTACCTAGAAATGCTGCGGCTGTACTAGCTAGCTTCATTTCTAGCTCTCCGAATTTAACCTTTGTATCCTTAGTCAGAATAATTACCGAGCCTATGGCATCTCCTTCGCTTATAATAGGGCTTATTACCTGATAGGTGAATTCACTGTCATCCTCGTTGGTAACACTAATATAATTCTTATCAGTATTTGCAGCTATAACACTTTCTCTCTCATTTATTAGTTCTTCAAGCTCACGACTAATTCCTTTAGACATAAGTTCCTTTTTTGTAGACCCTGCCACTGCAATAAATTGATCCTTGTCCGTAATTCCAACTATATTGCCAGTGGTTTGCACTAATGACTCAGCATATTGCTTGGCAAATTGACCAAGCTCACCAATTGGGGAGTATTTCTTTAGAATAATCTCTCCCTCTCTGTCTGTAAATATTTCTAAGGGATCACCTTCCCTTATTCTTAAGGTACGTCTTATTTCCTTTGGTACAACTACTCTTCCAAGATCATCTATTCTTCTTACTATACCCGTAGCTTTCATATATAATCTTCCTCCATTTTACGATTA
>CAZMYP010000073.1:0-11344 GCA_964570535.1 uncultured Herbinix sp. | reverse complement strand
CTGTACCAACAGACATGGAGGATCCTATCATCCTAAATTCAAATTTATCTCCAGTAAATGCAAAGGGAGATGTACGATTCCTATCAGCGCCATCCTTATAGAGCTCAGGAATTGTATGTACACCAACATTGATAATTCCCCGTTCCATAATACTTATTGCTTCATTATTATTCATAACCTGAGCCAATATATCGTCCAGTTGATTTCCTACAAATAATGATAAAATTGATGGTGGAGCTTCATCTTCTCCCAAACGTTCATCATTGCCTGGATTAACGGCTGAGACTCTTAAAATATCTCCATTTAGGTCCACCGCCTTTATTACTGCAGATAAAAACAATAAAAACTGTGTATTATCATTAGATGATTTGCTTGGTTTTAGCAGATTAACACCCGTATCTGTCACCATAGACCAATTATTATGCTTTCCAGAACCATTTACACCTGCAAAGGGCTTCTCATGTAACAAACAAGCTAGGTTATGGCGATTTGCTACTCTTTTCATGCATTCCATTACTAGCTGATTATGGTCTGTAGCTATATTTGCAGTGGTATATATGGATGCCAACTCATGCTGTGCAGGAGCTGTTTCATTATGTTGAGTCTTTGCTGCCACTCCCATCTTCCATAACTCTATATTTAATTCCTTCATAAAGGATGCTACTCGTTCTTTAATGCATCCAAAGTAGTGATCCTCCATCTCCTGCCCCTTGGGAGGCATCGCTCCAAAAAGAGTCCTTCCAGAGTATATTAAATCATCACGTTTTAAATATTTATATTTGTCTACCAGAAAATATTCCTGTTCCGGACCGACGGTAGGGCTTACATGCTTAACATCATTGTTGCCAAATAGCCTTAATATACGTAGTGCCTGAATATCAAGTGCCTCCATTGACCTAAGGAGTGGTGTCTTCATATCCAAGGCCTCTCCTGTATAAGAACAGAAGGCTGTGGGAATACACAAGGTTACACCTAAAGCATCCTCCCTTAAGAAGGCTGGGGATGTACAATCCCATGCAGTATAACCTCTAGCCTCAAATGTAGCCCTAAGACCACCGGAAGGAAAAGATGAAGCATCAGGTTCTCCCTTAATTAACTCCTTGCCAGAAAACTCCATAATAACCTTACCATCTGCTGTGGGACTAATAAAGGAGTCATGCTTTTCAGCAGTAACACCTGTCATTGGCTGAAACCAATGAGAATAATGAGTTGCTCCCCGTTCAATTGCCCAGTCCTTCATAGCATTGGCAACCACCTCTGCCACAGCAGGATCAAGATCATCACCGTTCTCTATAGTCTTTCTTAGAGCTAAGTATGTTTTCTTTGGAAGCTTATCAAGCATTACAGCATCATTAAATACATCTATACCAAAGATATCAGTTAACCTTTCAGACATATATTTTCCTCCCTGGTTCAAAATAGGTCCTATAATAAATTATTCTAAATACCACTTACCGCTCTTATCATCCTCTGGCTGTTCAGCCTCAGGCATATACTTCTTAAGTACACGCTCCATCAGAAATGAGTTAACCAATACAATTGTCGCTGGTGCAATAAATATAAAAGGTATAAAGTAATATATAAGCACAAGAGACAATGCATTTACCAATAGCATAATGATAGTAAAGGGTATATGTCTCATGGACATATATGCTGCTGCTTTAATTAATTGCCTTACTGTCATATCAAATCTTGAAAGTATAGGGAATATATAAATCGAAAACGAAGCCACCAAAAATGTAACTCCAACGAAAACACCAAGTAGTAGGGAGCCCTTTGAACTATTTGGATCAGCTGTCAAACCGTATGCATATAATAAATCAAAGGTTAAAACAAAAAAGATAAGGGTTAGTATAACACCAACTATAGCACCCCTCTTAAAATTCATCTTAAAGGATTTAAAAAATTCTCTAAAAACATATCCTCTTTCTCTACGAATTACCTTTACTATGGCATAGTACAATGCAGTACTGGCAGGCCCAATGGTAACAATAGGTATACATAAAAATATAAAGGTAATGCTAATAAATAGCATATCACTTACTTTACTGAGTATTGAAAAAATCGGACTATCTGTGCTAAAAAAGTTTCCCATTATCTGTCTCCTTATTAAATATATATTTCGAATTGTTCAAGCAAGGTTCTAATACCCAACTGCTTATCTTTTATAGTATCATATTTTCAATTTTTATGAAACATAAATTTCTGTAAGACAAGGGAAATGTCACCTATCCTAGAGTGAGTGTATAAATAGGCCACTCCGTAGCTTTGGTTCAAACCAGGTTGATTTTGGAGGCATAAGCTTTCCAGCATCTGATACCTCAAACAATTCATTAATTGATGTGGGATACATAGAAAATGCAATCCTCATATCCTCAGAGGTTCTTTTCTCTAATTCCTTTAACCCACGAATTCCTCCTATAAAGTCAATTCTATTATCAGTTCGGGGATCCTCAATGCCAAGGATTGGTCCTAGAAGATAATCCTGAAGTATAGATACATCCAAAGACTTTACAGGGTCAGCCCTATTAATTATTTCGGCTTTAGCCTTTAGGCTATACCAGCTTCCATCCAAAAGCATACCGAATTCACCCTTTTCCTTGGGTTCATAAGGTCCATACTCCAGCTTTTGTATGTCAAAACCAGACTTAACCTTCTTAATAAACTCGTCTGCCGAATTTCCATTCAGATCCTTTACAGTCCTATTGTAGGATAGAATCTTCAGTTGATCATGGGGGAACAATACTGATAGGAAGGAGTTAAATTCCTCAGTACCTGTATAGCCTGGATTGTCCTCTCTTCTTTTTAGTCCCACCTTAACAGCAGAGGCTGCTCTATGATGGCCATCTGCAATATAAATCTCTTCAATAGCTGAAAATGCATTCTGAATGGCATCAACATACTCCTTATTAGAAATCCTCCAAATATGATGTCCTATTCCATCTACTGCTGTAAAATAATAGAGAGGCTCCTCTGTCTTAGCCTTCTCAACAATATTATTAATAATATCTTGTGAGCGATAAGCAAGAAAAATAGGTCCTGTTTGTGCATTACAGGTATCTACGTGCTTAATTCTATCTATTTCCTTATCTGCTCTGGTATTCTCGTGCTTTTTAATTACATTATTAAGATAATCATCAATCAAGGAACAGGCAACTAACCCTGTTTGGGCTCGTCCATCCATAACCAACTCATATACATAGTAGCACTCTTCATCATCTTCAACAAAGCTACCATCTTTGATCATACCCTCTAGTAGCTCTCTAGCCTTTTCATATACCCTGGAGTCATATGTATCAACGTCATCTTTAAAGCTAGTTTCAGCTCTGTCTATTTTCAAAAATGACAGGGGTTCACGAATCACCTCCTGCTTAGCCTCCTCCCGGTTATATACATCGTAGGGAAGGGCTGCAATCCTTGATGCCAATTCCTTTGCAGGACTAATGCTCCTGAAGGGTTTCACATTTGCCATGTTCTCATTCTCCTTATTTTTATCAGGGATAATAATTACACCTAATATATTTTTAAAAACGCTTTGTCAGGAATGATTTACTCCCCAACAAAGCGTTATATTCCTATCTTTTAGCTTTCAATTTAGATTACTTGACTACTCTTACCTTAAGTACACCATCTATAGCGCTAAGCTTTGTGACAACTTCCTCAGATAGAGATGTATCTACGTCAAGTACAGTGTAGGCATATTCACCTTTGCTTTTATTAACCATATTTGCAATGTTTACATCAAGAGCAGCGAAGGATCCAGTAAACTGTGTTAGCATCTTTGGTATATTCCTATGTAGGATCGCGATACGTCCCTGAGTCAGACATACCCCTGCATCACAGTTAGGAAAGTTAACAGAATTCTTAATGTTACCATTCTCCATATAATCGACAAGCTGTTTAACAGCCATTACAGCACAATTATCTTCTGATTCCTCAGTTGAAGCTCCTAAGTGGGGAATTGCAATAACACCTTCCATATTAGCAGTCTTATCATTAGGGAAGTCTGTTACATATTTTCCTACCTTACCGGATTTTAATGCTTCTGCCATATCATTGTCATTTACCAGAAGATCTCTTGAGAAGTTTAGGACAATAACCCCGTCCTTCATACTCTGCATGGAATCCTTATCAATCATTTCCTTAGTATTGCTATTAGGATTGGCATCTTCTATAAGTGGTGTATGGACAGTAATATAATCACAATCCCTATAGATATCTTCTCTACTATTAACGTGGATAACACTCCTAGATAAGCTCCATGCATTATCTATGGAAATAAAGGGGTCATAGCCATATACGGTCATTCCAAGATGTGTTGCTGCATTTGCTACTAATACACCAATAGCACCTAGACCAATAACTCCAAGCTTCTTGCCTTTAAGCTCTTTTCCAGCAAAAGCTTTCTTGCCTTTTTCAACTAATTTAGCTACACCAGTTTCACCCTTGATGGTTTGAACCCAGTTAGCACCTCCTATAATGTCTCTTGAAGCCAATAAGAGACCTGCTATAACTAGCTCCTTTACACCATTTGCATTTGCTCCTGGAGTATTAAATACTACAATTCCCTGCTCTGCACATTTGGCAATTGATATGTTGTTAACACCAGCTCCAGCACGAGCAATTGCATTCAGGTTATCTGAAAATTCCATATCATGCATGGCGGCACTTCTAACCAATACCATCTCTGCTTCATTCACATTTTCTGTCTTTTCGTAACTGTCCGGAAAAATATTTAAGCCTATCTTTGCAATTGGGTTTAGACAGCCATATTTCATATCAGTTGTTCTCCTTCCATACATGGGTTTATAGGTTATCTGCTTCAAATTTCTTCATATATTCAACAAGAGCAATTACGCCCTCTATAGGCATAGCATTGTATATACTAGCTCTCATACCGCCTACGCTTCTATGACCCTTCAAATTCTCAAAGCCTGCAGCTTTTGCTTCTTTGACAAATTTTGCATCTAGCTCATCGTTACCTGTTACGAAAGGTACATTCATTAGAGAACGATCTTCTTTAACTACAGTGCCCTTAAACATCTTGCTTTGATCCAAGAAATCATAAAGGATAGCAGCTTTTTTCTCATTTTTTTTCTTCATAGCTTCTAAGCCACCCATATTCTTGATCCATTTGAATACTTTTCCACAGATATAAATACCATAGGCAGGAGGTGTATTATATAATGAAGCACTATCATCATGAATTTTGTACTTTAACATAGTAGGAGTACCAGGCAAGGTGTCTTCTGTTATTAGATCCTCTCTAATGATAACAATAACTACACCTGCAGGGCCGATATTCTTCTGTACTCCGCCAAATATAAGACCGTATTTGGTTACATCAACTGGCTCAGATAGGAAACAGGAGGATACATCAGATACAAGTATCTTTCCTTTAGTATTTGGAAGAGTCTTAAACTTTGTACCATATATGGTATTGTTCTCACATATGTACACGTAATCAGCATCTTCAGAAATAGGAAGATCAGAACAATCAGGTAAATAAGAAAATATCTTATCTGCAGATGAAGCAATTGCATTGGCTTTTCCATATATAGATGCTTCCTGATAAGCCTTCTTTGCCCATTGACCAGTAATAATATAATCTGCCACCTTGTTCTTCATAAGATTCATTGGAATTGCAGCAAACTGTTGTGAAGCTCCTCCTTGAAGAAACAGCACTTTATAATTGTCCGGGATATTCATCAGATCCCTTAAATCCTTCTCTGCTTCTTTAATTATGCCATCGTATACCTTGGATCTATGGCTCATCTCCATAACAGACATTCCACAACCTTTGTAATCAAGCATTTCATCTGCTGCTTCCTTTAAGACCTCTTCTGGAAGTACGGCAGGTCCTGCAGAAAAATTATAAATTCTTCCCATTTTCATATCCTCCCCTATATTTGGTTTAATTGCTATAAAGTGTACTAAATATAACTTTAGTTTAGTAAAGCGTTTCTATCATTATAAAACTATGTTATTTTTTTGTCAATATCTTTAGTTCATATCCTCTTCTGAAAATACCTCATCAATAGGAGCTCCAGGTGCAACCATTGGCCATACCTTTTCATCACTGTCAATTACACAGTCGATAAGAACAGGCTCATTTAGGGATAATGCTTCCTTAAGTACCCCTTCTACTTCCTCGATTTTGGTAATTCTAAAGGCTTTTGCACCCATGGCCTCAGCCAGCTTAACAAAATCAACCTTATCACTTAGATTCGTATGGGAGTATCTCTCACCATAAAATAGTGTCTGCCATTGGCGAACCATTCCGAGCACATGGTTGTTAATTACTAATTGAATAATAGGAATATTATAACGTACTGCAGTAGCAATCTCATTCATATTCATTCTAAAGCAACCATCTCCAGCTATATTAACAACTGTAGAATCAGGCATACCCATCTTAGCACCTAATGCAGCGCCTAAGCCATATCCCATAGTTCCTAATCCTCCTGAAGTAAGGAAGGTTCTAGGTGATGTATATTTATAAAACTGTGATGCCCACATCTGATGCTGACCTACCTCTGTGGCAATAATGGCCTTACCCTCAGTAACTTCAAATAGCTTTTCAATAATATATGGTCCTGTAAGGATATCCCTCCTGTAGTTTAAGGGGAACTTCTCCTTAAGCTCAAATATATGATCAAGCCATTCCTTATGATTCTGCTGTTCAAGCATCCCATTCAGTCTTTTTAGTACTTCTTTTACATCTCCGATTACCCACTGATGAGCCTTAACATTCTTATTTATTTCTGCGGGATCAATGTCAATCTGCAAAATCTTAGCTTTACGGGCAAATTTATCCGCATTACCTGTTACTCTATCTGAGAATCTTGCACCAATAGTAATTAGAAGGTCACACTTAGTTATACCAAGGTTAGAAGACTTGGTTCCATGCATACCTACCATGCCTGTATATCTGGGATCAGTTCCATCAAAAGCTCCCTTTGCCATTAATGTATCTGCAACCGGTGCATCTACCAAGTCAACAAATTCCTTCAATTCATCATAAGCATCAGATATTACAGCACCGCCTCCAATAAATATAAAAGGTTTTTTTGACTTTTGAATCAACTTAACCGCATTAGCCAGGTCATCCTCTGTAATCTGTTCTGTGCTTCGACTGATTGGTTGAATTTCAACCTTTTCGTATTCAGTGGTAGTAGTAGGAGCTGTTACATCCTTTGTTATATCAACCAGTACAGGGCCAGGTCTTCCGGTTTGTGCTATCCGAAAGGCTCTTCTTAAAGTGTCAGCCAGCTTAGTAATATCCTTTACAATAAAATTGTGTTTTGTAATAGGCATTGTAACTCCTGCTATGTCAACCTCTTGAAAGGAATCTCTACCGAGATAATTTACGGCTACATTTGCAGTTATAGCAACCATAGGTACACTATCCATATAGGCTGTAGCAATACCAGTTACTAGGTTGGTTGATCCTGGACCAGATGTGGCAAGACATACGCCAACCTTACCAGTTGCTCTTGCATATCCGTCTGCCGCATGGGAAGCCCCTTGCTCATGAGAAGTAAGAATATGATTAATTTCTTTACTATGCTTATATAACTCATCGTAAATGTTTAATATAGCTCCTCCAGGATATCCAAATATGGTGTCAACACCTTGTTCCTTTAAACATTCTATAACAATCCTTGAACCTGATAATTCCATATTAACACCTCCATTAATCTGCCTTGGGAATCTCCAGGATAGCTCCTCGGTTACCTGAGGTAACCATTGCCGTATAACGGCCCAAATATCCTGTAGTAATCTTTGGTTTACGTGGTTGCCATGCTGCTCTTCTTTTTGCAATTTCTTCATCTGAAACAAGAAAATTAAGAGCATTATTCTCTATGTCAATACTAATTATGTCTCCTTCTTCTACCAAGGCTATGTTACCTCCAACTGCTGCTTCAGGAGATACATGGCCTATACTAGCTCCTCTAGAGGCTCCAGAGAAACGTCCATCAGTTATTAATGCTACAGTTGAGCCAAGTCCCATTCCCATTATAGCACTGGTTGGATTAAGCATTTCTCTCATGCCTGGCCCGCCCTTTGGTCCTTCATATCGTATTATCACCACATCTCCTGGACAAATCTTTCCTCCAAGGATTGCTTCTAAAGCATCCTCCTCACAGTCAAACACCCTGGCAGGACCTTCATGCTTTAACATCTCAGGTGCTACTGCAGAACGCTTAACCACACCGGAGTCTGGTGCTAGATTTCCCTTCAATACAGCAATACCGCCAATCTGACTATAAGGGTTATCAATAGGTCTAATAACCTCATGATTATAATTTATACAGTTGTTAATATTCTCTCCAACAGTCTTTCCTGTTGCAGTAATTAAATCTGTATATAGAAGATTCTTCTTATTAAGTTCATTCATTACAGCATATACACCACCAGCTTCATTCAAATCCTCCATATAGGTAGGGCCTGCTGGTGCTAAATGACAGAGATTAGGTGTCTTAGAACTAATATCATTGGCTATGTCTATATTAAGGTCAAAACCAACCTCATGAGCAATAGCCGGTAAATGAAGCATTGTATTAGTAGAACAACCCAAGGCCATGTCCACTGTAAGTGCATTTAGGAAGGCTTCTTTAGTCATAATATCACGAGGACGAATATCCTTTTCAAGAAGCTCCATAATCTTCATGCCCGCACTCTTTGCTAGGCGAATTCTCTCTGAGTAAACTGCAGGAATTGTTCCATTGCCCTTAAGGCCCATACCAATTACCTCTGTAAGGCAGTTCATGGAGTTGGCTGTATACATACCTGAACAAGAGCCACAGGAAGCACATACCTTGTTCTCGTATTCTTCCACCTCTTCTTCAGTCATTTTCCCTGCGCTATATGCTCCTACGGCCTCAAACATACTGGACAAACTCTGCTTTTGACCATTTATTCGTCCTGCAAGCATAGGACCACCACTTACAAATATTGTGGGTATATTAAGTCTTGCTGCTGCCATCAACAACCCTGGTACATTTTTATCACAATTGGGTACCATAACAAGGGCATCAAATTGATGAGCCATAGCCACCGCTTCTGTGGAATCAGCTATTAAATCCCTGGTTGCTAGGGAATATTTCATACCCTGGTGTCCCATTGCAATTCCATCACAGACAGCAATAGCAGGAAATACTACAGGCATGCCACCTGCCATAGCCACACCCATCTTAACTGCATCTACTATTTTATCAAGATTCATATGTCCTGGGACTATCTCATTAAAAGAACTTACAACACCGACTAGAGGTCTGTTTAGTTCTTCCTTAGTAAAACCAAGAGCATTAAACAATGATCTATGGGGTGCCTGTTGAATACCTTTTTTTACTATATCACTTTTCATGCTAAAACCACCTTTATTTTATATTTATGCATTTTTCTGTTAATTATTTTACTATACGTCGCTTTAAAGTAGTACAGTATATAATAAAGGATTTTCCTCTAAAAATCAATGACTAAATTTTTTTCTATAATATGGTAGTTTTAACTTATGTTAATTTTTATTCAAACTAATAATTTTGTTGCTTACCGAATAAATAAGTGTTACTATTTTATTGAAAATATAATATAAAGTTTGGCCTTTATGCACGGTGCCCAAGATGGTCAGAAATTTATGGGTATCTTTATGTTAGGTTTTGTATTGAAGAATTCTTAAACCTGAAGTAACAGTAATTAACAATATCACTCAGGAAAGGTATATATGCCCTTGAATATGGAGAAGCGAAAGGCATTTATCTTAAATGTAATATACATTGTATTTATTTTAGGAATAGGATATATCGTAATTAAATATGTCCTTCCTCTTTTGATGCCATTTATAATCGGCTTATTAATAGCTGTTCTGTTTTGTAAGCCCATTGATTTTATTAAAAAGAAAACCTCAATCAATAGAACCATAATATCTATTATTATATTAATTATCTTTTATGGTTTCTTGGCATTAGCTATAATTATGATTGGGGCTAAGGTATTTACCTTTTTAAAGGACCTATTCGGTCAGCTTCCTGATTTATACAGGGATAGCATTGAACCAGTCTTAGAAAAATCAACCAATAATATTATGGAGCAATTTCCTGATATAAGAACTTATGTAGAGGATTTTATACTTAACATCAACGACACCTTATTCTCCTTTGTTAAGAATGCTTCCACATCAGTAATAACTACAATAACTGGTCTTGCAGGTAGAGTTCCTTCTATCTTCATTAAACTGATTTTCACAATAGTATCCTCCTTCTTCTTTACTATTGATTATTATAAAATTTTTACTTTTGTATTGAGTCAGTTTAAGGGAGAACGATTGAAGATATTTTTGCAGCTTAAGAATAATGGTATTGGTACTATAGCAAAATTTATTAAGGCCTACTCTGCTATTATATCTATTACCTTTTTGGAATTATCAATTGGGTTTTGGATTTTGAAATTACCCAATCCCTTTTTATTAGGTTTATTAATTGCATTTGTAGATGTCCTACCAATCCTTGGAACAGGAGCAGTTCTTCTTCCATGGGCTATAATTGTTCTTATACTAGGCAATACAAAGATGGCCCTTGGAATTTTCATTCTCTATATTATTGTTACAGCAGTTCGACAGACTGTAGAGCCTAGGATTGTTGGAAAGCAGATAGGACTTCATCCTATAGTAACATTGATTTTAATGTATGTGGGAGCACAGCTTATGGGCGTGCTTGGGTTACTTCTACTACCTGTAATTGCAACTATTATTAAAACATTAAATGATGAAGGATCTATTCACTTGTTAAAGTAGTGGATCTATTAGTATCTTTCTACACATAGATCTAGTATACTCATAAACCTTACTCTACCATGCTTTAAGTATAATATAATATGACTAGATAAAATCCATAAAAAGGGGCTGTTTCATAATTAATCCATTATGAAACAGCCCCTTTTTATTAACTTATCTGACTTCTGTTTATGATGGATAATTAGCTAAAGCTATCCTTCTTTATAAATGTTGCACAATCTGTTTCATCAGAATCAGTTGCATTTCTTGGTGTCACTTGTATCTGCTCTGCAGCACAGTGGTCGCCGTTCATATAGTAATCACAGGTGTTAACAACGCAATGAATTCCATCATTTGGTTTATCCATTTTTTTAATTGCCATTTTTCTTTCCCTCCAAAATAAAAGTTTACCTGATTATTATTGGCTTTAAGAAAAGAAAAAATTCATTAAATCTATTGTTATTTTTGATTAAAAATTTGTAATAGTCTAAGATAATGGTTCGCCTCACGAAGTGTATGATCTGCAAGTAATGGCAAAATTATAGATTTGATCTTGCACATTACAATTAT
>CAZMYP010000072.1:0-12054 GCA_964570535.1 uncultured Herbinix sp. | reverse complement strand
TAGTTATCAGACTAAATACGACACTAGGCTGCCATCGTATACCAATGCTCTTATACAAATAGGCTGTCCCCCTAAAAGGCAAGGAACAGCCTATTCTTGAAGCTTTACTTTAAAAATATATTCTCATATTCTAATACTTAAACTTATTGATTTCTATCTGAAGATCTGATGCTAACATAGCCAAGGACTCACTAGCACTTGATATTTCTGATATAGAGTTGGTTTGCATTTCTACAGAGGCTGATGCTTCTTCGGTTGCAGCAGCATTTTCTTCAGAAATAGCAGACAAATTCTCTATTGCCTCTATCATCTCTTCTTTTTTAATATTCATGTTATTACCGGAGCTATTAAGACCATCTATAATGATCCTGATTTTATCTATTGCTTCCCGAATACCGTTAAACTTGTCAATTGTATTTTCTACACTTATTGTCTGAGATCCCATAATTGTAGAAACCTTATCAAATACCTTAACACTTTCTCCAGTATTAGTGGTTAATTCCTCAATAATCTCAGTTATTTCATTAGTAAATCTATTTGATTGCTCAGCTAGCCTCCTTATTTCCTCTGCAACAACCGCAAAGCCTCTACCCGCATCTCCTGCTCTTGCGGCTTCAATGGACGCATTAAGAGCCAGTAGATTGGTCTGATCAGCGATACTCTTAATCATCTCACTTGCTTCTTTAATTCTATCTGCACTCTTATCGGTTTCAACCACCATGTCATATATTCTTTTAGATGCGCTACCTGATTCATTATTCTTTTTGCTTAAGTCCTGAATAGTTACTAATCCATCGTCTGATAGACCATTTACAAGATTGATAGAAGAATTAAGATTTTCCAAACGACTTTGATTATCAGCAATCAGTTCACCCATAGTAGTGGTAGCCATGGCACCATGCTCGGTTTGCTTAGCCTGATCTGTAGCTCCTTTGGCGATTTCTTCTATAGTCCTAGAGACTTCATTAGCAGAGGATTCTGTTTGCTCTGTTATTGAGGTCAGTTCTTCTGATGATGAAGCAATGTGCTCTGCATTCATGGCAACAACCTGGACTAACTGCAGAATATTTTCTTTCATAATAGAAATTGATTGAGCAATAGATCCAATTTCATCCGAACGACTTAAGATTTTAGCATGACTAGTATTCAGGTCTTCAGTTAAGTCATAGCGAGATATTGCTTCCAGCGCTGTTTGAAGTTTACGGATTGGCTTAGCTAGCATAATTCCAATAAAGCCACCACAACCAACACCTAATAATAGAACAATAATGGCTGCAGTGAGAAGAAAGATACGAAGAGTATTGAGGTTCTTCAATACGTCATTCTCATAATTACCAATAGCTAACACCCATGAAGAACCTGGTATCGGCGCTAAAGCTGTGATTCGTTTTTCGCCTTCATAATCATAACTTATAACTCCTGCATTACCAATTCCCAGCTCCTTAAGTTTAATACCAAAGTCTTTTAATGGTCCCTCAGTATCAATATGTTCAAATGCATTCTCCTGCTCCATTACATTATCTCTATTAGGATGAGCAAAAAAGGTAGAATTTGAGCCTAAGATGAATGCATAGCCTCTTTCACCTACACCAAGATTATCTGTAATCTCATTTAAAGCCGCACCATCTCTTCTACCAATTAAAGCACCTACTACCTGCCCATCTTTAATGATGGGAACCGCATACATTAATACAGCGGAATTAGTTACTTTACTAATAATTACATCGGACACATTAGACTCTCCTGCTAAAGCCTTTCTAATATAAGCCCTGTCAGAAAGATCTGCTGTTTCTCCTGTTGTCACATACTGTGCGATACCATCAAGGGATATCACACCAATATCCAAATATTCTAAACGCTCAACTTTTTCAAATAGTGATTTTTGCTGTAAGCTCCAATTCATAGAGCTTACATTTTCACTCTGTGCTATTTCGTATAATACATCTAGTCTCATATTGATAACAGCCTTAACCATACTTGACCCACTATCAGCTAAATTCTCGATACTTTCCTCCTCAGTTTTTAATAGCATATTTGAGCTGTAGATAATTGATATTAATCCAATAGATACTGTTACCAGTAAAATAATGAGCCCTGCATCGAGGGCAATTCTTCCAGACAAATTAAACTTCATCTTTGATAGCTTTTGTTTCATAATATTACTCCTCCCTATTTCTTGCTTTTGTCGATAAAGCCTGAATTTGGTGTTTTATAAGTAATTTTAACATATATATGCTGGATTTTCAAACATTATTGCTATAAATTAATGATTGAAATTAATGATAAAGTGAACATTGATTTTCATTATTCCTTTTGGTATGATAAGGACAAATCTATATAAATTTAGGAGTTTAAAATGGATATATTAAGACAATTGAAGGAAGAGTTAAATATTCGTATTGAACAAGTGGAGGCTACTGTTAAGCTTATTGATGAGGGAAATACTATACCCTTTATCGCAAGATATCGTAAGGAAGTGACAGGCTCTTTAGATGATGAGCAGTTAAGAAATCTTAACGAGAGGCTGCTGTATCTGAGAAATCTAGAGGATAAGAAGACTCAAGTATTAAGCAGTATTGAGGAACAGGGAAAGCTGACCGAAGAATTAAAAAAGCAGATTCTTGAAGCTACTACCTTGGTGGTTGTTGAGGATTTGTATCGTCCATATAGACCAAAAAGGAGGACAAGGGCTACTATTGCAAAGGAAAAGGGCCTTGATGGACTGGCAGAAATAATTAAAGCACAAGAAACTGATGTGCCCCTTAGTGAACATGCCAGGGCTTATATATCTCAAGAAAAAGAGGTTAATACTGAAGAGGAAGCTATTGCTGGAGCCATGGATATTATTGCAGAAGAGGTTTCAGATGAGGCAGAGTATAGAATGTATATAAGAGAAGCCACTATTAAAGAAGGTAAACTAATCTCTGTGGCTAAGGATGAGAAAGCCGAGTCTGTCTATGAAATGTATTATGATTTTGAGGAAAATATTGAGAAGCTGGCAGGACATAGGGTTCTTGCCCTTAACCGTGGTGAAAAGGAAAAGTATCTTACAGTTAAAATAGCTGCTCCAGAGGAAAGAATCTTACGTTACCTAGAAAAGAAAACAATTATTAAGGACAATCCTCATACTAATAGTATTCTAAGTACTTTATTGGAGGATAGCTATAAGAGATTGATTGCCCCTGCAATTGAAAGAGAAATAAGAAGTGATTTAACAGAGAAGGCTGAGGACGGAGCTATTAAGGTCTTTGGCAAGAATCTTGTGCAACTGTTAATGCAGCCTCCTATTTCAGGACATGTAGTCTTAGGCTGGGATCCGGCATTCCGTACGGGATGCAAGCTAGCAGTGGTTGATGGAACTGGTAAGGTTCTTGATACAATTGTAATATATCCGACCCCACCTCAAAATAGAATTGATGATTCAAAAAGGATTCTTAGGAAGCTAATAGATAAATATAATATTACTATGATATCAGTTGGAAATGGAACTGCATCCAGAGAATCAGAGAAGATAATAGTAGATTTTCTAAAGGAGCTTAACAAACCAATTAGCTATGTTATTGTAAATGAAGCTGGAGCATCAGTTTATTCTGCAAGCAAGCTAGCCACAGAGGAATTCCCGGAATTTGATGTTGGTCAAAGAAGTGCGGCCTCCATAGCTAGGAGATTACAGGATCCATTGGCAGAGCTGGTAAAGATTGATCCTAAATCCATAGGTGTAGGTCAATATCAGCATGATATGAATCAGAAGAAGCTAACTGATGCATTGTCTGGTGTAGTTGAGGATTGTGTTAATAAGGTGGGTGTTGATTTAAATACCGCTTCTGCTTCTTTGCTTGAATATGTATCAGGAGTAAGTAAGGCTATTGCCAAAAACATTGTTGCCTACAAGGAGGCAAATGGAAGATTTCATAACCGTAAGGAACTATTAAAGGTAGCCAAGCTGGGACCTAAGGCATTTGAACAATGTGCAGGCTTTCTTCGCATTAGAGAGGGCGACAACCCCTTAGATGCAACTGGTGTACATCCTGAATCCTATGAAGCTACAGAGGCATTACTCTTTAAGATTGGAATGACCTTGGAGGATATTAAGGAGATTCAATCAAAGGCAGCAGAAACTAAGAGCCAGGATGAAGAGCCTACAAAGTCTAATCAAACTACTAAGAATAAAGAGAAGAAGAAATCAGGCTTAGTTATAAAGGCACAGGACACAGCATTTGCTAAGGCTATGGCAGCAGCCATGGTAGGCACAGGAGCAACTCCTCTTGATAATGTAGCCAAGGAAGAGGAAGTCCCTCAAGCTGGAATTGGGACAAGGGACTATAGTAGCTCCTTATTAAGCAAAAAGATTAAGGATAGAAAGAAAGTATCTCAGGAACTGGGCATAGGAGATATTACTTTGAATGATATTATTAAGGAATTAGAAAAGCCAGGAAGAGATCCTCGAGATGAGATGCCAAAGCCCATACTTCGTACCGATGTTCTTGAAATGTCTGACTTAAAAGAAGGAATGATATTAAAGGGAACTGTTAGAAATGTAATAGATTTTGGTGCCTTTGTAGATATAGGTGTTCATCAGGACGGTCTGGTTCATATTTCCCAGCTTTCCAATAAGCGATTTGTAAAGCATCCTCTTGATGTGGTTAGTGTTGGTGATATTGTAGAGGTCAAGGTATTAACCGTGGATGTAGCAAAGAATAGGATCCAGCTGACCATGATATTATAATATTTTTTTATGAATTGACAATCTATTACTCATGATGTATGATGGGGTTACAAATTTAATAAGGTAAATCTTCGGGGCAGGGTGTAATTCCCTACCGGCGGTATAGTCCGCGACTCACGGTGAACTAATTTTGATAATTAGATACCAGTGATTGATTTGGTGAAATTCCAAAACCGACAGTAAAGTCTGGATGCGAGAAGAATAATAGGTTATGCTTTGTATTATGCCCCCGATATGGTATCGGGGGTTTATTTTTTCTATATTAACGCAGCCTATTAAATATCCGAGAATTTTCCTTTAGAAAAAAAGGAGAGATAGAAGTGAATACTATTACAAGTTTAAAGAAGAAACAAAGAGCAGGAAGCCTTTTGTCAGTAAAATCTATGACAATTATGGCCATGCTTGGTGGTATGGCAGTTGTTTTAATGCTGTTTGAAATCCCGCTTTGGTTTGCACCTAGTTTTTATGAGCTGGACTTTAGTGAGGTACCAGTACTTATAGGAGCCTTTGCATTAGGACCAGTGGCTGGAATAATTATTGAAATGTTAAAGATAATTTTGAACCTTGCTATTAATTCTACAAAAACAGCAGGGGTTGGTGAACTGGCGAATTTTTTGATTGGTTGCTCTATGGTAGTTCCTGCAGCAATTATATATCATAAGAATAAAACACTTAAGTCTGCAATAAAGGGAATGGTAGTTGGAACCTTGACAATGGTAGTGTTAGGTGGGCTGATGAATGCATATGTACTTCTTCCAGTCTTTGCATATTTCTTTAAGATGCCAATTGAAGGTTTGATAGGAGCTGGAACAAAAGTAAATCCAGCTATAAATAATATGTCTACTTTCATACTCTACGCGGTGACACCCTTTAATCTTCTTAAGGGAACATTAGTTTCGCTGATGTCTTTTCTAATCTATAAGAGGATTAGCAAGGTAATAAAGTCTATAACTGATAAATAGATATAAGTTAAAGCTCTGCTTTAAGATAGACTATTGAAAGATAGGATTTTGTGAAATCCTATCTTTTTTTTTATCAATCTGCTATAATATACGCGAATAAGCTAAACGTATTAGTCATGGGAATGAGGAAAACATATGATAATAGAGAGCTTTAGTACAGAGGATACCTTTGCTATTGGCTATAATCTGGGAAGTAAGGCAACAAAAGGTCAGATATATTGCATAAATGGTGATTTGGGAGTAGGTAAGACTGTATTTACGCAGGGATTTGCCAAGGGAATTGGCATTGATGAGCCTGTTAACAGCCCTACATTTACTATAGTTCAAGAATATGAGGGTAAGTATTTGCCCCTATACCATTTTGATGTCTACCGAATAGGTGATGTCTGTGAGATGGATGAAACAGGCTATGAGGATTATTTTTATGGCGAAGGGGTCTGCCTTATAGAATGGGCAGAGTTGATCTCTGAAATTTTACCTGAGAATAGGATAAACATTCAGATTAAGAAAAACTTAGATAAGGGATTTGACTATAGAGAGATTGAGATAAGATAGCTATAAGATACAAATAGAAGAAGTTGCGAATTTTAGAAGGAGAATTAACATGAGAATACTAGCATTAGACAGTTCTGGGCTGGTAGCTTCCGTAGCCATTGCAGCCGAGGAAGGATTATTGGCTGAATACACTATAAATTATAAGAAGACCCATTCACAGACACTATTACCTATGCTGGATGAAATAGTAGCTATGGTTGGATTGGATTTGTCCGAGATAGATGCAATTGCAGTTACCGCAGGACCTGGTTCCTTTACCGGACTTAGGATTGGATCGGCAACAGCAAAGGGTTTGGGGTTCGCTTTAGATAAGCCAATTATTCCAGTGCCTACTGTAGATGGATTGGCATATAACTTTTATGGAACAGATAAGATGATCTGTCCGATTATGGATGCAAGAAGGAATCAGGTATATACTGGCTTATATGAATTTGTAGATGATAAGCTAGTTGTAATATCACCTCAAAAGGCTGTAGATATGGAAGAGCTTATAGATGAAATTAATCAAATTGGAAGGCATACCATCTTTCTTGGAGATGGGGTACCGATTCATAAGGATAATATCATTGAAACGATTAAGACAGGCTATACCTTTGCACCCATACACATGGACAGGCAGAGAGCTGGATCAATTGCAGCCCTTGGATTGGAACTTTTTAAAGCTGGCCTTGTGGAATCAGCCACAGAGCATCAACCTATTTATCTTAGGATGAGCCAGGCTGAGAGGGAGAGGGAAGAAAGACTAAAGAAGAATAATTAAAGGAGGATGCAAATGCTAATAAGGGAGATGACAGAGGCTGACCTGGATGAAGTATCTAGAATTGAGTGGGAAACCTTCTCGGATCCTTGGAGTAAGACATCCTTTTTAGAATCCATATCCGAACAAAACAATTATTATCTTGTAGCTCTTATAAATGATATTATTGTAGGATATTGTGGATATTGTGGGGTTTTAGATGAGGGTTATATATATAATGTTGCTGTGGATTCAAGCTATAGAAGACGAGGAATAGGATACAAGATAGTAAAGGAAGTAATTATACGTGCAGCTAGAAGGGGTATCCATGGTCTGACCCTGGAGGTTAGGATATCTAATAAGGCCGCTATATATCTCTATAAGAGGCATGGATTTGTGGAGTTGGGAATTAGAAAAGATTTTTATACTAGTCCCATTGAGGATGCTATAACAATGTGGAAATGCCCTATACAGTAATTCCCACTGTAAATATTAGTGATTAGCACTTATAATGAGACTAACAGTGGTAGCTGTGGTTTGTCATATCAGGAGGGATAAGTCTTGGAGAAAGCAGTTATGAATAAAAGTGGGGATCTGCAAATTTGCTGCAATTCATGTGGAAAGAAATTAAAGATTGAGAATGGCTTATTAAAAGAGGATGCCTTTGAAGCTAAAAAAGAGTGGGGATATTTCTCAAACTGGGATACTCAGGTCCACCAATTTAATTTATGTGAGGAATGCTATAAGAAAATTACAGACGGGTTTCTGATTCCCATTGAGGTCAAGGAAAAACGGGAAGTGCTGTAGCTGATAACTAGTATTAATTTGAGAAAATACAATAATGCAAGAGGGGGCTGTCGCACTAAAATGTGCGGCGCCCTTTTTACATTAGTGATGTTTATCATATATTAGATTTACAATAATAGCGGATTCTATTTTAGTGCAACTGTATAAATCATGGAAATTAAAAACAGAATATGATATTATACTTATATACTATATTAGCTTTTGTTAAAATTATATTGTGGCTCTTGCATCTTTATAGTAGAATTACAATAATGCAAGAGGGCACGGGACAAGGTATACAGATATGAATTATTAGGAAGTAGGAAAGGTACGGAAGGTATAATGTTAGATGTATGCTTACTAGGAACAAGTGGGATGATGCCATTGCCTGGACGATGGTTAACAGCTCTTATGACAAGATATAATGGAAGTAGTCTATTAATTGATTGCGGAGAAGGAACACAAATTGCTATAAAAGAAAAGGGCTGGAGTGTCCATTCTATAGATATTATTTGTATTACACATTTTCATGGAGATCATATAAGTGGTCTTCCAGGCCTCTTGTTATCCATGGGCAATGCGGATCGCACAGAGCCCGTATACATGATTGGTCCCAAGGGATTAAAAAATGTGGTTGATTCCCTAAGGGTTATAGCTCCTGAGTTGCCATATGAGCTTAAATTTATCGAGCTTACAGAATCCGAGCAGGATATTGAATTATGTGGTTATAGAATACGAGCGTTTCATTTAAACCATAATATTCCCTGCTATGGCTATAGTATTACAATTAAGCGTGGGGGTAGGTTCTATCAGGAAAAGGCAGAAGAAAACCATATTCCTGTTAAGCTATGGAATCGGCTTCAAAAGGGAGAGATAATAGAGGAAGATGGAAAGATCTATAAACCTGATATGGTACTTGGTCCCGAAAGAAAGGGTATTAAGCTGACATATTGTACTGATACAAGACCGACTAAGAGCATTGTAGTCAATGCCCAGGACTCAGATTTGTTTATTTGCGAAGGCATGTATGGTGAGAAGGAAAAGGAAGCAAAGGCAAAGGCCTATAAGCATATGACGTTTCATGAGGCAGCTAGGCTGGCTAAGGATGCAAGGGTTAAGGAGATGTGGCTTACACATTATAGTCCTTCTTTGGCAAGACCAGATGACTTTATTAATGAAGCGAGACGTATTTTTCCTAATACAAAGCCAGGAAAAGACAAAAAGAGTATTACCTTGGAATTTGATAAGGATCAGTAGAACAAGAACTAATTATGTGGAGGTGTTCATATGAAAACAAAAAAACCAAAATCAACTATTTTTACGGTTATTTCAATTGCTGCAATTGTAATTGCACTGGTTTTTGTGAGCCAGTCTCAGAAGGAAAACAGACTAAAAGAAACCTCTTTGGAAAAGCTGTCTGAAGCTGAAAAGATTCTGGAGATGAACCTAGATAATGAATATCCCACAACGCCAAGGGAAGTAGCTAGTTTGCATGGAGACATGACAAGGCTTCTATATTCAGGAGTTGATGATGATGAAATAAAAAAATTAGCCAATAAGATTAGAGAGCTTTATGATGAAGAGTTTCTAGAAAATAATCCAGAGCAGCAATATCTAAGGGAACTTTATACGGATATAGCCTTATGGCTTCAAGAGGATCGCAAGATAGAGTTTAATGCTGTGGTTAACAAGGACCAGGAAGACATTCAAACCCTGGAGGGTAAGGAATATGCTACTGCACATATTTCATTTACCATAACAGGGAAAGGTAAAACATCAGAGATTAGACGCTATCTAATGCGAAAGGATAAGGATGAGAGGTGGAAGATTCTTGGCTGGGAATATATGACCAGCAAATCAGAATGACCTTGATAAGATTACTATAATAAATACAATAAAAAAGTGGAAAGAGGATATAATCTTGCAAAAAGATATTAATATATTGGCGATTGAGACCTCATGTGATGAGACGGCGGCAGCAGTAATAAGGAATGGCAGAGAGGTTCGTTCAAATATTATTTCGTCCCAAATAGAGCTTCATAAGCTTTATGGAGGAGTAGTGCCGGAGATTGCTTCCAGAAAGCATATTGAGAAAATCAATCAGGTAATAGGGGAAGCATTAATAACAGCTGACATTACATTGGAAGAGATAGATGGAATAGGTGTAACCTATGGACCGGGTCTTGTAGGAGCATTATTGGTTGGGGTTGCACAAGCAAAGGCTATAAGCTTTGCGGCAAAAAAGCCCTTAGTAGGTGTTCATCATATAGAAGGCCATATTTCGGCTAATTATATAGAAAACAATGAGCTTGAACCTCCATTTTTATGCCTTATAGTGTCCGGAGGACATAGTCATTTGGTATTGGTTAAGGCATATGGTGAATATGAAATAATAGGAAGAACCAGGGATGATGCGGCAGGAGAAGCCTTTGATAAGGTCGCAAGGGCAATAGGACTTGGTTACCCTGGAGGACCAAAGATTGATAAGCTATCTAAGGAAGGTAACGGTAAGGCCATATCATTTCCCAGAGCCCATATAGTAGGAGCACCATATGATTTTAGCTTTAGTGGCTTAAAATCTGCGGTACTAAATTATATTAATTCTATGGAAATGAAGAATGAAGAAATATGCAAAGCAGATGTAGCAGCATCCTTTCAAGAAGCAGTGGTTGATGTTCTGGTAACTAGAACCCTTCTTGCTGCAAAGGATTTTGGAATGAACCGTGTTGCCATAGCAGGTGGTGTGGCAGCCAACAGTGCTCTACAAAAAGCTTTATCTGAAGCCTGCAATGAAAATGGACTTACTTACTATCATCCATCACCTATTTATTGTACAGATAATGCAGCTATGATAGGTGTAGCAGCTTATTATGATTTTATTAAAGGAAAACGAAGTGGTCTTGACTTAAATGCAGTTTCAAATTTGAAAATAGGTGAAAGATAGAAACATAACAAATGGCTGGGACGGAGAAAAGGATGAAAGAAAAAGTTACTGCTGTTATATTAGGGGCTGGACAGGGCAGGCGTATGAATATGCCTGTAGCAAAGCAATTTCTTTTAATAAATGATAAGCCTTTATTATATTATTCAATAAAAGTCTTCGAGGATAGTAATGTAGACAATATTATATTGGTTTGCGCTGGTGGACAGATTGATTACTGCTGGGAAAACATAATAAAACCATATGGATTTAAAAAAGTAAGTCTAATTATAGAAGGAGGAGATGAAAGATATGATTCTGTCTATGAGTCTCTTCAGGGGATAGAAAATACTGACTATGTGCTTATTCATGACGGAGCACGCCCTTTTATATCTATTGAATTGATAAATGAGGTTATTGCCCAAGTGAAAGAAAGTAAGGCATGTATTGTAGCTACCCCAGTAAAAGAGACTATAAAGGTTGTTGATAAGGAAGGCTGGATTAAGGAGACCCCCAAGAGGGAACCTATGTGGTCAGCACAGACACCTCAGGCATTTTACTACCCTTCGATTAAAAGGGCTTATGATAAACTATATGAAAGTGATAAGGCAGAAAGAAAGATCTTTACAGATGATGCAATGGTTTATGAGGTATTTGTTAAACTTCCGGTTAAGATAGTTAAGGGAGATTATTTTAATATTAAGCTTACCACCCAAGAAGATATAATATTGGCGCAAGGAATCGCCAAGGTATATTGTAAATATAATTGAAAAGGGCTGTAGATAAGGATATTTTTAATTGTGACAAAAAAGTAAACAATTAAAAATTAATTCTAAAATGAAACTTGAAAATTACTTGACACAGGAAAGCTGTGATGATACAATAGCTAAGCGACGTTTGGAGAGGTGCCCGAGTGGTTTAAGGGGCTGGTCTTGAAAACCAGTGATTCTGCAAGGAACCGTGGGTTCGAATCCCACCCTCTCCGTTTTAGAACAAACTACAGGAAGATGTGGTTTGTTTTATTGTAAGAACAATTCAAACATTTCGGCTATGTGGAGAAGTACCCAAGAGGCTGAAGGGGCTCGCCTGGAAAGTGAGTAGGTCGTTAATAGCGGCGCGAGGGTTCAAATCCCTCTTTCTCCGTTTAGCTTTTGCATTTATGTAAAGCCAGAAAATGAATCAAAATAATTACAAAAATGAATCAAAAATCATGAATCAAAAATAATTGAAAAAGTAGTTGACAAAGTTTTTAATGCATGATAATATAGTCAAGCTGACGTTGAAAAACGTAGTGACTTACAAAACAATGTATTTAAGACTTTGCAAGAACAGAACCTTGATAATTGAACAGTAAAACAACCCTGAAAAT
>CAZMYP010000071.1:3518-12062 GCA_964570535.1 uncultured Herbinix sp. | reverse complement strand
AGGTGATATTATCATAGATAATATCAATAACATTGATACAATACTTCTAAAAATACATTTCTTTTTCATCCCCACTACTCCTTTTTATATGTTAATTATAGTAAAAAACAAGACGTAATGATTAAATCATGGCAAAGCTGATTAGAATTGTTCTTTTTATCACAATGTATACTAGATATATACCAATATCTAAAAAACAACATTTAGTAATATATGTCCAAATTTTAACTATTGTAAATTATAGTATATATATCATATTTTATCAATATATTAATGTATTTGCCATTCTCATAGTATTTACTTTGCACCTTCCTAATGAATCATACTGTACCTTGCACGGTATGTTCTACGAATTTGAAATAATGCAATTTCCTATTCATGAAAAAGATACCCCTTAGTAACCATCACCACAGCAGGATATCCTTCATTGTAGCTTTAATATATTCTTATTAATATGCCTGAATGTATATCGTTTTATGGAGATACTTTTCCTTTGTTGCCATTCCACCTCTGATATGGCGTTACGACTTGTTCAGATCCAAGACTCCCTTGCCCTGTTGGCGAGGGAGGGGTTGATTTGCATAAGACGTTCTGTTACCTCTTTATGTACGGTTGCTATTATTAGAACTAATACACTATAATACTATAAGAATAGTAAGCTAACATCTCGTTTTATTAATGTTCAACCAATTAAAAAAACCTAATAGCAATTGTTATTAGGGTTAAATTTTAACATGCGGCTTTCTTCTTATTTTAGCCTTTTCTACCATCACCCCATGGAGATCAAGAGGAAACATATCAAAGGCAATGCCCGTTCTTATGCAAAAGTGTATACTTTTGAAAAAATATATTCACTTCTACTAAAAAGTTAAAAACTCTTTACCCCACCTACTATAAGTATCGTATGGAATTTCATAAATTCATTGTTAAATACTCATATCTATTCTTACGTCTTAACTTTTAATACGGATTCAAGGTAAAAAGTCCCGGTGCTTAACCCTTCGATGACATTCCATAGAAATAGTAATTAGTAATTTTAACAAGCTCATAATACGGTTTTATCGGTTATTTTCAGCTCCTGTCCTACCGAGTAATTACCTCTTCTCTTGAATTTCTAATTGAAATCGCATTATATGTAAATTTGTTGAAAATATCAATTGTGTGTATTATAATAAACTCATTAGAATTTAACATAGTTTGACAATATAATTATGAGGATTGATTAAATGAAAAGAAGATTTATTTTATTAATACTAACTGCTTTACTGACATGCAGCACAGTAAGTTGTGATGACTTTAATTACAGCAGCAAAATGGATAGCTTTATCACTGAGTATTCTAAGACAAATTTAGAAGCACCCAGTATGAAAGAAACTAACATAATAGAAGGTGGAGAAATGATTGAGTTATTTGGCTGTAAGGCAGAAGAATTAGACTCAAGTATGAGTTCACAAGAAGTTACAGATTATTATATCAAAGCTTATGAGCAGAGCAGAGGGTCTGGTAATACTCCTGTGATTTTAGCATTAAGTGACCGGCTTAAAAGCACCATAGAAGAAGCACCTTACGGAGAATATGACAGTCCTGACGAGTTTCGCAAGGCTATGCTCTCTGCTGATACATCAAATGGTAAAGAACTTTTTGAAAACGGATATAATGAGCTTAAGGCCGAATATGATGGAGATAAAATGCTCATTGAAGACGAAGAGGAATTCGAAGAACTTTTGGCACTGGGGGATATTTCATTCCATCTTTTCCCTGGTGTTAGCGAAGCAGATCAAATGAGCGACAGCGGGGTTTATCTTATCTATATTCCGACAGAAACACCATGGGAGGTTTTAGCATGGTTGCCTTTTGGTGGTTGGAATGACTGTCCTGATACTTTAGAAATGCTTTCTGGATGCCGTTATTGGTATGAAGAATACAATGCGATCCCTGCATTTATTTCAAGTGATATGCTAATGTTTTATTTACCGGAGCCTATTGTAAACAAGGACATTGCCAGACAAATAGCCCGTGAGCATTGCACATTTTGTTATGATAATTTAGGGGGACTTAATCTTGAAGCTTTATTGATATTAAATTCAAATGTTTGGAAATTCTGGTGGGATTGATATATGTCAACTCTAGATGCTGAATTTTTCTTACATGGTGCTATTAAAACATATCATCTCAACAAAAAACAATGGTCTTTATAATCCTGAAGGGTTTATATTCTCTGTTCCAGATGGGCACATGCTTGCATCTACTACAGATTCGTACATTACCCATCTATGTGAGAAGCTAAGGTTTAGAGTCAGGAGCATGCATAAAATCAGGAAGACAGTTATTTCAGCTCTTATTGATTCAGGCATGAATCTAGATGAAGTCCGAAGATTTGCTGGACATGAAGATATCCGCACCCTGTTAAAATCATATTGTTTCAGTAGGCAGACAAACCACGAGAATGAAAACCTAATGGAAAAGGTATTGTGTAATCAAGTGTAATCATGATTTTGAGGTATTATTAGAACAAACAAAAACGGGAAAGCCTTATATATCAAGGTTTTCCCGCACTTTTAACTATATGGAGCTGAGGGGAGTCGAACCCCTGTCCGAAAGCCCATTCATTGCAGTTTCTCCCATTACAGTCAGTCTATTATGTGAACCCGAAGTTCACTGTTCCCTCCACCGAACGCCGATTGACAAGCTTCCGGTTTTGGTAGCTTCATATATCTTCCGCCATCTCAAAGCTTTGAAGGAGGAGGTCCCCGCTAATTTGATGCCGGGATCTTAAGCCGCAGGATGCCTAAGGCCGACAAGAGCTGCAATTAAGCAGCTGCTAATTCGTAATTATCGTTTGCGTTTATATTTTGTTCTAAGTTGTTGACGCAGTCCTAGTCTGCGAATGGCTACCACAATTTCAAAACCCCCGTCGAAACCAGTACAACCCCGTTATAATATAGATTATATCGGTTTTCAAACGCATATATATCTTATAACGATTAGGAGTAATTGTCAAGCACAAGGCAATTTATTTTTTAATTCTTGTTTCCAAATCTACCAAAGTTAAGGCTATTAACGATTGTCTAGTATCCATTCCAATGCAGGATCCTTGCCCATTTGAACTGCATTATAGCTATAAGGTATCTCAATATCAGGTACAATACCCTTACCCTCTAACAATGTATCATCATACCAATAATAGCGCTCGTTTGACATGGCATAAGTATAGTCACCAGGTAAAAACATTGGTATAGCATCTGAATAATATCCTGCCGTAGTTTCTCCTATCACAGTTATTGAATTATTCTTATTAGCAACCATAGCCCGGGCAAAGGTTTCTCCGGCACTTATAGTATAACCACTAGTAATAATAATTACTTCTCCATCATAGGTCATGTCCATTGGTTCTACATAGATGCTCTGAAGCTCAGTATATTCACCCTTATTATAGGCTTGCTTCTTATATGCCAAATACTTTTCTGGAGCAAAATAACCGGCAATCAATAATGATGCCTCATCATAGCCACCTTCACAAAGTCTCAAATCAATTACAATAGTATCTCTATCCTTAAACTCCTTAATAATCTTATCCATGGCCTTTTTCGTTGAAGCGGATTTATCAATCTCCTCCATACCTAAAGCTTGGACTATGATATAACCTATGTCCTCACGAATTTCACCATACCTGATAAAACAATCATTAAATTTATAATAATTATGTAAGTAGTTATTCTTAATTATACTAACTACAGAATTAACCTGGTCTCTATCCTTCATCCATTCAGGCAAATAATCTGCCGGGCTGTATACCATATCGCCCCAGCTTATTTCCACATGACCATCGTCAAGCTTATTCACCATATTGCACATATAACTATATAAGGTTTCATCCGGAGTCTCTTCTGTTATTTTTGAAGAATACTTATTGTACTCTTCGTCAACATCCATTCCGTACATATCTGCAAATGGATAGTTTTCCTTTATAGCTTCAGAATACATTTTAAATTTCTCAGCCTGATCCTTGGTGCCAACTTTTTTAAGACTGGTTAAGTAGTCCTTCTCCTGTCTATTGGCACAGTATGTATACCTAGAACCTTCATCATATAGAGTTAGCTTTTCACCCTGCTGTGATAACTTGAATTTACCCATGCCACAGTATAGTGTATTGTTAACAATTACTCCCTTATATGCATCTATATCTGTATAATAATTATTGGTTACCCCATACATTTTAACAATACCAAAGTTAGCCTTTAAACATAACCCATAGCCTTCTGTGCTCCATATACCATTGTATTTCGAAGCCATTACCATTAATACACCCACTATAATAATGATTGCACCAACGACTAAGGTTAATACTTTCAAAAGTTTCTTAATCAATTTCAGATTACCATCCATTCCTATTGCATACATAATCTATACCTATTACAGGTTCTTAACCTTAAAGTCCCGTTCTGTCTCTCTTCTCATATCTTTCTTAGCTATATCCTGGCGTTTGTCATAGAGCTTCTTACCTCTTGCTAGTCCGATTTCAAGCTTAACCAGACCTGCCTTAAAATAAACCTGTAAAGGCACAAGGGTGTACCCCTTCTGTGCCAGCTGACCACTTATTTTATTAATCTGGAATTTGTGAAGTAGTAGCTTTCTAACACGAAGGGGGTCTTTGTTAAAAATATTACCCTTTTCATAAGGACTTATATGCATGCCATAAATAAATATTTCGTTATTTTCAATTTTCATAAATGCTTCTTTTATACTACATTTGCCAGCTCTTAAGGATTTAACCTCTGTGCCATGTAGACTTATCCCCGCTTCATACTTATCCTCAATAAAATAATCAAAGTATGCCTTTTTGTTATTGGCAACTAGCTTTATATTTTCCCCCACTTAATCTTCAACCTCCATAAATGCAAAATCAATTGTTCGAAGAAGCTTGTCAGCATTCAATACCTCCACCTTAATCGTCTGTCCTAATTTATAGGTCTTTTTGGTGTGCTCACCCACCATCTGGTAGCGTTCTTCATCATATACATAATAATCATCATTCATATCACTTACACGGACCATACCTTCAACGGTATTGGGAAGCTCCACATAGATACCCCATGTAGTTATACCCGAGATAACACCTTCAAAGCTCTCTCCTATATGACCCATCATATATTCTACCTTTTTCATCTTCTCTACTTCACGCTCTGCTTCATCGGCTCTGCGCTCAGTCTTGCTTGAATGATTTGCTACATCAAAAAGGATTTTATTATAATGGTCTTTCCTAGCCTCATTAAGGGCTCCTCTAACATTCTCCTTAATTATTCGATGAATCTGAAGGTCAGGATAGCGGCGTATCGGTGATGTAAAATGGGTATAATACTTGGCTGATAGTCCAAAATGGCCTGTATTTGCCACTGTATATTTTGCCTGCTTCATTGAGCGAAGTGTCAGGCGGCTAATCAAAGCTTCCTCTGGCGTATCCTCAATTTTATTTAGTAGCTTCTGTAGCTCCTTAGGGTGTATTTCATCATTTCCCACCTTGATGCTGTAACCAAAGTTGTGAATAAAGATGGAAAGTGCTCTTATCTTCTCCTCGTCAGGATTATCATGGGTACGATATACGAATGGAAGCTCCTGCCAGAAGAAATCCTCTGCTACGGTTTCATTTGCAATTAGCATAAATTCTTCAATTATCTTTGTTGCCTTATTTCTTTCATAGGCCCTAATTTCCACAGGCTTACCGTTGTGGTCTACAATTATCTTACTCTCTGGGAAATCAAAATTAATTGCACCCCTGGCATGTCTACGCTTTTTTAAGATTTCTGACAGCTCAAGCATCAGAGTAAACATAGGAACTAAGTCCTCATACTCCTTAATAACCTCTTCATCCTGCTCTTCCACGATTTTCGATACATTTGTATAGGTCATTCTTCTATCTGAACAAATCACAGTCTCTAAGATCTCATGTCCTATGACATTTCCCTTGGTATCAATATTCATAAAACAGCTTAAGGATAGGCGGTCTACTCCTGGATTCAGGGAACATATTCCATTGGAAAGCTTATGGGGAAGCATAGGAATAACCCTATCCACCAGATATACACTGGTTCCCCTTTTTAATGCCTCCTTATCAAGGGCTGCTCCTTCCTTAACATAATGAGTAACATCTGCAATGTGTACTCCCAGGCGATATATATCGCCCTCCTTAGTCAAGGAAATAGCATCATCTAGATCCTTTGCATCTTCACCATCTATGGTAACTGTCTGTAGGTTTCTTATATCTGTTCTATTATTAATCTCAGCGGAATCAATTTCATCCGGAATAAAGTCCAATACACGAAATACATCCTTTGGAAATTCCACAGGCAACTCATAGGACTTAACCACGGACATTATATCTACTCCAGGATCATTCATGTGACCTAATATTTCGATTACTTTGCCTTCAGGCTTATGATCTTCATCTCCATAGCTTGTAACCTTAACTACTACCTTATGTCCTGTAACAGCTCCTTTTGTGTGCTCCTTAGGAATAAAGATATCCTGTCTAAACTTTTGATTGTCAGGAACAACAAAGCCATAGGTCTTGCTCTTCTGAAAGGTACCAACCACTTCCTTCATACCTCTCTCAAGTATCTGCACAACCATGCCTTCTTGTCTTTTGCCTGTCTGCTCCTTGTTAATCATAATCGCTACCTTATCACCATGCATAGCACCTTTTGTAGCAACCTCAGGTATGAAGATGTCCTGAGTTTCTCCTTCTATTATGACAAACCCAAAGCCCTTCAGGGTTCCAGAAAACATCCCAGTCTTTAAGTTGTCCCCTGTTGATTTGTATCTTCCCTGTTCATCCAAAATGATTTCTCCCTGAGAAATCAAAATCTCTAGCAGTTCATTTAGCTCACGCCTAGAGTTCTTAGGTACTAGCAACAGTCCTGCAATATCCTTAAATCTCATAGGTTTATATTCTTCACTTCTAAAAAACTCCTGAAGCATTCCTTTTTTTTCTTCAATTATATTATTTTCTTTCATTAACTACTCCTATTTATAATTTTATTTATTATTGTTCTATAATTATATAACTATTCTTAGTATACCATAAACTAATATATTTTAACATTTTTTATATAATATAACGGCATTATTATCAAATAAATATTAATGAGAATTTTCCTACCATTATATACTTTTCAACTATTATAAAAAAAACACTCTGATATTCAGAGTGTTTTTTTATAAGTCTATTTACCAATTTAAATGAAGCACAACTGTCAGTAAAATAAATAAAGATGCGAGTACTTTAGTCACTCTCACTATCATACCTTCAGCAGAACGCCCCTTGTTCTTACTCCAATAAGAATCAGAAGCACCTGTTAATGCTCCAGATAAACCTGATGATTTTCCTTCTTGCTTTAGTACTACAACTATTAACACTACACAAATACCAATATATAATATTTGAACTATAGCTCTTAATTCGTCCACAATAATCCTCCATTCACCTATAACTAATCTAAACTATGGCTATTCTATCACATAAGCAAATATATTTCAACTAATTTTTCTAATTATACCTTAGCTTACACTTAATCCTACAAGAATACTTATAACTAAACTTCTATATAAGCTTGATTATTTCTTAGTTATAAGGGATTTTCCAGTCATCTTATCTGGTTTCTCCATACCCATCATATCTATAAGGGTTGGAACTATATCAGCTAGACAGCCTCCCTCAGCCAAAGTGTAATCTTTATCATAGTTAATCAGTAAAAAGGGTACCGGATTAATAGTATGTGCTGTAAAAGTCTCATTGGTATTGTAATCCAGCAGCTGTTCTGCATTTCCATGGTCAGCGCAGATAAACATCTGTCCATCTACAGACAATAATGCATCTACTGCCATTCCCACACATTCATCTACAGCCTCAATTGCTTTAATAGCTGATGCTAATACTCCTGTATGTCCTACCATGTCAGGGTTGGCAAAGTTAACGATTATCACATCATATTTATCAGATGTAATAGCCTCTACCAAATGCTTTGCAACTGTATAGGCACTCATTTCTGGTTGTAGGTCATAGGTTGCAACCTGAGGAGAATCAACTACAATTCTATCCTCTCCCTCATTGGGAACTTCAATACCAGCATTAAAGAAAAATGTTACATGGGCAGATTTTTCTGATTCTGCAAGTCTAAGCTGGGTCATCTTATTCCTTGCTAGAAACTCTCCAAATGTATCGTCTACAGAAACCTTATGGAAAGCAACAAGCTTATTAGGAATTGTTATATCATAATCGGAGAAGCAGACATATGTTAAATTAATTCTTTTTCCTCGATTAAAGCCTTTGAAATCATCATCACAGAATACTCTTGTAATTTCTCTTGCGCGGTCTGGCCTAAAGTTGAAAAAGATAATTGAATCATTTTCCTTTATGGTTGCTACAGGCTTACCATCCTCTAATACCACTGTAGGTAATACAAATTCATCATATGCTTCCTTATCATAGGAGTTTTGAACTGCAATAACTCCACTTTCAGCCATTTCTCCTTGACCATATACCATAGC
>CAZMYP010000071.1:2123-3508 GCA_964570535.1 uncultured Herbinix sp. | reverse complement strand
ACGATTATCCCTGTCCATGGCATAATAACGACCCATTATAGTAGCTATCTTACCAATTCCAAGAATCTTCATCTTCTCCCAAAGCTCTTCCACATATCCTTTACCGGAAGCGGGAGGGGTATCTCTACCATCTAAGAATCCATGTACATAGACATTCTTAAGTCCATGACGCTTAGCCAGCTCCAACAAGCCATATAAATGGGTATTATGACTGTGAACGCCCCCTTCGGACAGTAATCCATATAAATGAAGATCGGAATTATTTCTTTTACAATTATCAATTGCTGCAAGCAAAACTGCATTCTCAAAGAAGGTACCGTCCTGGATTTCCTTAGTAATCCTGGTCAATTCCTGATATACAATTCTTCCTGCACCTATATTGATATGGCCGACCTCTGAATTACCCATCTGACCCTCAGGAAGTCCTACTGCCATACCACTGGCATTACCCTTAACAAAAGGATACTCTTCCATCAATCTGTCCATAACAGGTGTCTTAGCCTGTGCTATTGCATTGGCATCCTTTTTATCATTAAGTCCATAGCCGTCTAATACCATTAAAACTGTTGGTTTTTTACTCATGTCTAACTCCTTTACATAGGCTGTATTATTTATAATTAACAACCTTTCCAAAATCTGCCTTTAGGCTTGCTCCACCTACTAATCCGCCGTCAATGTTGGGTTGACTAAATAACTCGTTAGCACTTGCTGCAGAAACACTGCCGCCGTACTGTATACGTATAGCATCAGCTGTTGCTTGATCATATATTTCTGCTACACATTCACGAATAGCTTTACATACCTCTTCTGCCTGTTCTGTACTTGCAACCTTACCTGTACCAATTGCCCAGATAGGCTCATAAGCAATAACTGAACTTGCTGCCTGTTCCTTAGTAACATTAAGTAAAGCAATCTTTATCTGCTGACGTACAAAATCTATGGTTATTCCCTGTTCTCTCTGAGTTAAAGATTCACCGCAGCAAATAATTGGTGTAAGTCCATGCTCAAAGGCTTTTAATACCTTTTTATTTACAGTCACATCTGTTTCAGCGAAATATTCTCTTCTTTCAGAATGGCCAATAATTACATACTTTACTCCAACCTCAGTAAGCATATTGGGAGCTATTTCACCGGTATATGCACCGTTTTCTTCAAAGTACATATTCTGTGCACCAATTTCAATGTTAGTTCCCTTTGCAGCCTCTATGGCTGGAATTAAGCTAATTGCAGGAACACAGAATACCACATCTGCATTCTCTGTAGCAACAAGTGATTTCAATTCATTAATTAATGCAACTGCCTCACTCGTTGTCTTATTCATCTTCCAATTACCGGCTATAATTTTTCTACGCATAATATCCTCCAATTTAATCTATTTGTCGTTA
>CAZMYP010000071.1:0-2113 GCA_964570535.1 uncultured Herbinix sp. | reverse complement strand
TAACCCTATAACACAAATTAATATCAAATAATTCAACTTCTTTTTCATCTTAATCCATTCTTTCTATTATTTCTATGCCTGGTAAATTTTTACCTTCTAATAACTCTAGTGATGCACCACCACCAGTAGAAATATGAGTCATCTTGTCACCAAAGCCCAACTGATTTACTGCTGCTGCAGAATCACCACCACCAATAATGGTAGTAGCATCAATATCTGCTAATGCCTTCGCTACAGCTATGGTACCCTTTGCAAAGTTAGACATTTCAAATACACCCATAGGTCCGTTCCAAACTACTGTTTTAGCATCACTAATAGCATTTGCAAAAAGCTTTTGAGTTTCTTCACCAATGTCAAGACCCATCCAATCAGCTCCAATGCCACCACGTTTTACTGTCTTAAACTCAGTTTCATTTGAAAATTCCTTAGCTACTACGGTATCAACAGGTATTAATAATTTAACGCCTTTTTCTTTTGCTTTTTCAAGCATCTTATTGGCATAGTCTATATAGTCAGCTTCCAATAAGGAATTACCAACCTCATCTCCCTGAGCTTTCATAAATGTATAAGCCATTCCACCACCAATAATTAATGTATCAACCTTGTCAAGAAGGTTATCGATTACGGAAATCTTACTTGATACCTTGGAGCCTCCTAAAATAGCAACAAAAGGTCTCTTAGGATCATTAACTGCATTGCCAAGGAATTCAATTTCCTTCTGCATTAAATATCCTACTACCGCTGTATCAACATATTTTGTAACGCCTACATTAGAACAGTGTGCCCTGTGTGCAGTGCCAAATGCATCATTTACAAATACATCACAAATTGATGCTAACTCTTCACTAAAGGTGTCTATGTTCTTAGTTTCCTCTTCTCTATAACGAGTATTCTCTAGAAGAACAACCTCTCCATCCTTCATAGCAGCTACTGCAGCCTTAGCGTTATCACCTACTACATTATCATCCTTTGCAAACTTTACTTCCTGGCCTAATAGCACGGCTAATCTAGCTGCAACAGGAGCAAGGGATAACTCAGGCTTAGGAAGGCCCTTAGGCTTGCCCAAATGGGAGCATAAAATAACTCTTCCTCCATCATTAATAAGCTTTTTAATTGTAGGTAACGCTTGTACAAGACGATTTTCGTCTGTAATTTCACCCTCCTGTAGGGGAACATTAAAATCGCATCTTACAAGAACTCTTTTACCCTTTACACTGATATCATCAACTGATTTTTTATCTAGCATCTATATACTCCTTTCCATTCTATATCTTCAATATAGATATGTATAAAATTGCAAATTTTAATTATTATCATAAAATAGAACGTAATCTTCCATATAATAAAAATAAAGAGTCCGGCCCATTAAGACCGGACCCATCATGGATCAATTAAGATAAATATATATACTTATACTAATTCAGCTAAATATTTAATTGTTCTAACCATGTTGCTGGTATATGAATTCTCATTGTCATACCATGCTACAACCTTAACTAAGGTCTTTCCATCTTCAAGATCCATAACTGCGGTCTGAGTAGCATCAAATAATGAACCATATGTGCTTCCAATAATATCAGAAGATACGATCTCATCTTCTGTATATCCGAAGGAAGGATCAGCTGCTGCTTTCATAGCTGCATTAACCTCATCAGCGGATACTTTCTTATTACATACTGCTGTTAAGATTGTTGAAGAACCTGTAGGAACAGGAACTCTCTGAGCTGCGCCAGCTAACTTGCCAGCTAATTCAGGAATAACTAGACCGATTGCTTTAGCAGCACCGGTAGTATTAGGTACGATATTAACTGCAGCTGCTCTAGCTCTTCTAAGATCACCCTTTTTATGAGGGCCATCTAAGGTCATTTGATCACCGGTATAAGCATGAATTGTCATCATGTAACCCTGATCGATAGGAGCAAGCTTGTTTAATGCATCAGCCATAGGAGCAAGGCAGTTGGTTGTGCAGGATGCTGCAGAAACAACAGTATCATTTGCCTTTAAGATGCTTTCGTTAACGCCAAATACAACTGTAGGAAGATCATTGCCTGCAGGTGCGGAGATAACAACCTTTTTAGCACCAGCATCGATATGTGCCTGTGATTTTGCTTTG
>CAZMYP010000070.1:0-12067 GCA_964570535.1 uncultured Herbinix sp. | reverse complement strand
ATTTTCAGGGTTGTTTTACTGTTCAATTATCAAGGTTCTGTTCTTGCAAAGTCTTGATTCTTATGGCTTTGCATAGCTTCTAATTATTTAAATCTGCTGTCTCTTATATCGCGTCAGCAAAAATTATTATATCACCTTCCAGAGGTCATGTCAACAACTTTTTCAATCTTTTTTAAGTTTTTTAACTTTTCCTCAATTGGAAAGTTAAATCCCCCCTCTTTCAATGTGGAATTTACCTTTTCAATTTACCTTTTTTAACTTTTTCAATCATTTTAGCTTTTAAAAGCTTACAGTTGATCAAAATTATCAGTTGTTTTCCTACTTGCTATAATCCCCTCTACCTATGGTTTACCTTTCTTGTTACTAGAAGGTAAATAACTCCTGCAACCGATAATAGGGCAAATATTATAGTGAAAATGCTTGAATGTTGATGGCCACTAATAAATATAGCCGTTGGCCCATCTGCTCCACCGATAATCCCTATAGAGCCTGCACTATTATCTGTATCAATTTGAAATCTATACTGTATATACAGACGCATAATAAATTTCCATGAGGCATTAATAATAGTTATTATGGATGTAACAACTGTTAGTGCGATTATGATTTTTCGACTTTTTTTTACCATCAAGATAATCCCTCTCTTTATACTGATACTAAATTCTCTAATCCTATTTAAACACCTTATCCTGATCTGTTATTTCTCTAATAATACGGGTTGGGTTACCGGCAACAAGAACATTATCAGGAATATCTTTTATTACTACACTACCTGCACCTATAATTACATTTGAACCTATCTTGACTCCACCTGTAATAGATACTCCTCCACATATCCAGGTATTATCTCCGATTTCCACGGGAAGTGCGTGTTCATAGCCTTTAGTACGTTCCTCACTGTCAAAGGCATGCTCTGGAGTATATATTCCAACGTTGGGACCTATCCAGACATTATCTCCGATAGTAACCTTTGCACAATCTAAAATACAGCAATTTGTATTGGTATAAAAATTATCTCCCACCGTAATGTTATACCCGTAATCACAATTAAAGGGTGACTCAACCCAGCAGTTCTTTCCTACTTTCCCAAATAACCCACGAATAACCTTGTCTCTATCCCCTCTTAATGAAGGCTTCATATTATTTAATTCAAATAATATATCTTTTGCCCTGTCTCTTTCTTTAGTTAATTCTTCATCCCAACTAATATAATACTCACCATTTAACATATTATCTTTCGCTGACATTATATTTATCTCCTTCCTATATCAAACCATAAATGACAGAGGGTATGATTTATTGTTTAATTTTCCACAATTATAACATGAAATTGATTACTTGATACAAGTTAATTCTTGATTTATCATGAAAAAGGAAGAAAGAATAAATTATTTTCAAACATTTCGTCCCTGTAATTTGTATTATAGTTAGAAGGATGATCATCCTACTATTTTTTACATAAATTAATATACTCGAGTATATTAGTTACCAATGGAGGCCTTATTCATGAATGAAATATCAGCTTTAGATACCTATAAGGAGCCTGAAAGCTCTTCCATTATTACAGATATTGATATTGAGCAGATTTATAATCGCCATGTTTCTACTATTTATAAAATCTGTTATATGATGCTACATAATGTTGCAGATGCTGAGGATACTGTACAAACAGTCTTTATAAAATTAATGCAGGCGAAACCTAAGCTAAGCAGTGCTGAGCACGAAAAGGCGTGGCTCATTGTTACTGCAAAAAATCATTGTAAGAACATCTTAAAGCAAAGCTGGAAGAAAAAACGTGTTGATATGGAAAGGATTGAGGAACCCATGTCAGAAGATGACTATTGGAAAAGGGAATTACTTCAAGAGGTTCTGATGTTAAATGACAAGTATTTAATAGTTATATACCTTTATTATTATGAAGGATATTCAACAAGAGAAATCGGTGACATGCTAAGTCTTAATTACCCTACCGTACGAACCAGATTGCACATCGGCAGAAAAAAACTAAAAATGAGTTTGGAGGATTGAATATGAATAGACTCGATATAAATGACGCGCTCGACTATATTGAACCCACAGATAGACAAAAATATAGAATGTATCAAAATATTATTAATTCAAGCGATATTTTAAAGAAAAATAAACAATTCCGATTTTCCAAAGTTATGAAACTTGCAGCTTCATTTGCACTAGTATTATGCTTAGCAGGTACCGTTGCTTATGCATCAGGAATACTAGATGGTATCTTGGGATATTTCTCTATTGAAAATAATTTTGTAAGCTGGGCTACTCATGAAGAATTTCTAAAAAGTAGTAAGGATAATACTCCTCCTCCTATAGAAGATTTCGAATATGATGAAGTTCATTCTTATGATACGATTGATGAAGCTCTCCTAGAACACGACTTAATTATTGCTCTGCCTAATAGCGAATTACTATCATTTGACAAATATAAGCCAACAGTTAGTATAATTAATTCGAGTATAATTTCTCAAATAGTTTTTGATATGAAATATGATATCACTGACGGTTTGGTAGAGATAAGTGCAACACGACTAAAAGCTGATGATGAAATAAGTGTTACTACATCTCAATTTGCAGAAAATTCCAAGACAAATAAGTATGAAACCAAAGATGGAGCTGTCTTTACACTGCTAGAAATGGGCAATAAGGATTATACCGAAACCGCTGCTACAACAATGATTAATTTAAGTGATATGGAAAGCTACTTGTATTCTATTATATTTACAGATGTAGCAAAATCAGATATTGAAAAAATACTTGATAGTATGGATATGACAATATATGTAGGCAAATAGAATTAACACCATTGTAAGCATCCTCTGCTTACAATGGTGTTTTAAGTTAGCACTTTCAACTATTATTTACTTTCCCTTCAATGATCTATACATTCCCTCAAATGATTCCTTTGGTTTATACTCCTTTGTAAGAATACCCGTATTAAAGTGCTTTGTTAAAATTTTTTTGTAGGTATTGTCATATAGAAGGTCATGACTTATAAGTGTTCATAGTGAGAAACCATAATCATCTGCAAGCTTATATAAGCTATCTAAGAATAGTAGTTCTTCTACATCATCATTGTATAGCTCTTCTATTCTTATACTCTTGATATAAAAACTCAGTTCATTATCATCAGGGACTTGAAAATAATAATATATAGTGTGAAAGGTAGCAGCTGTAACTTCCTCTCTATCTTACTTTTCCACCATGAAAATAACATTCGTAGATTCTCACATCCTGATGTAATATTTCCTCATAGCCCTGATACCATTCGAATGTACCATCAACCTTACATAGATAAGTATAATCTCCATCCTGGTAATAAGTGGGACCACGATATGGTTTGTCAAATGGCACTTCTCTTAGTGCCGCCTTTAAAAAATCTCCAGAAAAATTCTCTCCAATAACTCTTCCACTGTAGTTCATTGCCCAGATAGGAAGATTATCCTTCCATGCTGCTTCTTCTCCTGAGAAACACTCTCCCCCAAGATAAGTGTCAATATAAAGCATGTCATCTTCTTCATATTTAAGGTCATGTGAAAGTGGTCTTGAAGATGAGCTTTCGGGTCCTTTTCCGGCATAGGTCTCTTTCTTGGCTTTTAATAGGAACTTGCGTAGACTATCATCTAGGAAAATCATTAATACTACCTCCCTGACGCTTATATTAGATTTCTTATTTGTATAATAAATTACTGTCCAGCATAAATCAACACGTGTTTGCCAATTATGCTTTAACAGGTCCTGCTTTATCTAGAAGAAAATTAATTGATTTAGATGAGTTCACTTCAATGCCTCCACAGTGTAAAACCACTTTATAGTAGTTTAAAATCTGCACTATCCGTAATTGATTTCATAGAACACAAGCAGAAGGGATGTCCTGCTGGGTCGAACATAACTCTCCAATTATTAGAATATTGATTCTCTGCTATAGTAGCTCCACATTGGATAGCATATTGAACTGCTTTTTCTAATTCATTGACCGCGAAATCCATATGTGCCATTTGTTGCTGAGCTTCAGGTTCTTCTGGCCACACAGGTGGTATGTACTCAGGATTATGTTGGAACAATATAGAAGGATATGCTCCCTGATTTGTTCCAGGAGCGTATACACATGCCCATTCTTCATCGATTAACAACACTTCCCACTTGAGTAAGTTCGCATAGAATTTTGCTAATTCATGCGGGGCTTTACAATCCAATGTAAATGAGTACATTTTGATTTTTAATTCATCTGACATAAAACTCTACCTTCCTAACAAACGTATTTACATCACATTTAACTTTCTATAGCTCTCGTTAATGCAGTATTCCAGGGTCTTGCCTCAATCACTCTGATGTCATTCGCCTTGCACGTATCTGCAATCCATTTTCCATATGCTACACTTATTTCAGCCCGATATTGTTGTAATTCTCCACCTTCTCTCGATAAATAATTCTGCAATATTTGATTTATATCAGGTTCATTTACAAAAAATAGAGTACAGAAAAGCAAAGATACAGATTGAAAGCTTAAACCAGATATGTGCTTAGTCTATAAAATAAACAAGATGGACATGATCCAGAACACCCCTGCGTCATGCCCATATAAACCAATCCTCCATGCTAAATATATACATCATAGTTCAAATGAGTCACTATAGAATTAATTTTTCTTTGCTATGTATAATGAATAATGAAATTCCTCATCAACATAGCCCCCATAATCATTAATAATCTTTTCAATATCACAATCCATTCTCTTAATGATATTCTCATCTAACTCATCAAGAATGGTTGCAAACGCTGGAACTGATTTCATTGCTTTTATGTACCTACTTGCATCATTTTTTATTCTTTGAGTGTAATTTTTTTCACTAACTATATGGAATAGACCTGAATCTTCTATCTCTGTTTTTCTTTCATCATTGCATGATATTTCGCTATGTTCCGATCTTTTTGGTTTATCTATGTTTGAAAAGTATTTTGATGTGTACTTATTAACAACTCTATTTACTAGCTCATCTATAGCTTTCGTTACAGGGAATCTGTGACCAGTTGGCTTATACCAGAATAAAACTAAATACCCTTTATCCTTTAGAAGTTCATAACATTTCTGATACTTTATATCCTTGTCTATCCAGTGAAATGCTTGAGCCGAGTATATCATGTCAAATTTTTGGTCTTCACAACACCTCCACTCTTCAAATGATGCTACATCAATTGTAACATTGGAATAAATAGAGCATTTATCTCTGAGGATTTCTGCCATATCTTCACCTATCTCTATTGCTTGAATTCCATATCCCTTTTTTGCAAATTGAATAGTGGCTTTTCCTGTCCCCGCACCTATTTCAAGTATTCTATCATGTGATTTTATACTTGTAGTAGAGATAATATCCTTTATTAATTCATCTGGATAGGAAGGACGTATTTCATCATAAATCCCGGCTATCCCTTTGTATGGTTCTATTTTCATATTACTATCCCCCTAAACATTATTTTAAATGTAACTATATAAAAACTATTTTTGAATCAAATGAACGGCAAAGCCCCCGAATTCCTCATATAAATATATAGCTACTAGCTTGCCATTATCATTATACTTCTTACTTTCTTCATTAAAGGAATATCCCTGCTGCTGTAAATTGAATATTGCTCTTTCTATATAATTGGTCTGAATTGCAATATGTCCCTTTTCCCCAAGATAAGGCTGCTTCATCACTTCAATTGCAGTTCCCGCTAATATGGAGCTCTTGCCTTCTTTTTTTGTAAAGCCAAATAATTTCTCAAAGGACCCGGCAATCTGAACCGCATTATTTTCATCTGTTGTATTTATTCCAACATGGCGTAACTCAAAGCCTAACATCATTGTAACAGCTTCCTTGGTCATTTCTTTTATTCTATTAAAATCTCCGGATCTAACCAAATTATCATTTACCATCCAGCTTCCACCACATGCAATAATATTAGGAAAGTCCAAATAAGAGATAAGATTAGATGGATTAATACCTCCGGTAGGCATAAATTTAATATTTACATATGGTGCTGCCATAGCTTTAATCATAGGCAGGCCACCTGCTGCCTCTGCTGGAAAGAACTTAACTACCTCTAAGCCCAATTCAATTGCAGCCTCTATATCACTAGGCGTAGAACATCCAGGAATAACAAGTATGTTTTTGTCTATACAGTAACGCGCCACTCTAGGGTTAAGTCCAGGGCTCACTATAAATGTAGCACCAGCATTTACCGCTAAATCAACCTGCTCTGTGGTCAAAACTGTTCCCGCACCAATAAGCATCTCTGGAAATGCTTCTCTCATTAGTCGTATGGACTCTTCTGCTGCAGCCGTGCGAAAAGTTATCTCTGCACAAGGAAGCCCTCCTTCACATAAAGCCTTTGCAAGGGGAATTGCATCCTTTGAATCATCCAACTTAATCACAGGCACAATCCCCATTATTTGAATTTTACTTAATACCTCGTTCATATTACACAATCCCTTCACACAATTATCTATTTGTAATTCACTTATATCAGAACAGCTTTACAGCACTCATAACAATATTTAGAAAGAGATTTTTATTATAAATATAACTTAAGATACCGCTTCCTTCAATTTGCAAAAATGCACTTTTGCCTATATCGGAGCTACTAAAGATAGTCAGTATTATAAATAAAATCCACACCACTATCAATCCCTGCAAGCCTCCTACAAGTAAACCTGCTGTTCTATTAATACTATTTAAGATTGGTAGCTTGCTAATAATCCTAAGAGAAATGCCTACTATCCATAGCCCAACGAATACTACAACAAAGGTTAAAATAAACGCTAATGCATTAATCACTATCCCAGTTACCTGGTCGATTATATAGGACTTTATATTCTCCTCCTGCTTTGCCTTATTCTCTTGAAGGGTCTCCTTAATAGACTTTGGCAAGGGAAGTTGGTCTATGAGACCTTCTTGATCAGACTCATCCCTTTCTTCCAAAGAAAGCATATCCTCAACCTTTTCTGATGTATTATCATAAAATGTCTCATTGTTTTTTAGCATCCCATTAATCGTCGGACTTATCCATACAGTCAATAAAATCGCAACTAAAAATGAAAATAAGGAAAATAGCATCTTAACTAATCCTACTTTTCGACCAATATAAGCATTTATAATAATTATACCCAGCACTATGATTAATAACCAATTCATTCTAAATCCCCCTTAAATTAAAAACTCTTTTATTGTAGTCAAATCAAATTCACTCTACCAGTTGTATCTCTAAAACTTCCTTAGGATTCACCATAAAATAACGATCCAGGTGGTTAATAGGATATAAGGCAGAAATATTTGTAGTAAAGGTATATCTAAACTTCTCCTGACCACTCACTTTATAAATCAGACAGGTAAGATCATTATACATAATGATTTCGTCCTTTGAAATATAGATGTTTTCATACTCAAAGTCCAAATCCATATCTAGGACCTGGTTACCTATTAAATCATATAGAACTATTTTAGAACCCTTTGCCTTTTCATCCTCAATAACTAATCCTACATATTTCTCATTATGTAATAGACTTTTTATACTTCCTTCTATTATTTCTTCTTTAGTAATAACAGCCTCTTCCTCCATTGTAAAAAACAACAAACTATTTTCTGTAAAAGCACAAATATTGTCGTTATTCAAAAATGTAATTCTGGGCACTATAAGCGAGTTATAGATCAAACCACCAGCAGTACTATCTGTAAAGTTCTTACCCACTTCGCCATAATTAAGAAATAAAATGTTGTTAATTATTTCCCCCTTGCTAATACTTAGATAGGTGGCAGCCACCTTCTCACCATCATTTGAAAGGGAAACATCCATGGGATAACCATCCTTTATTACATTAGTTATCTTTTCAGCTAATAGATTCCCCTCTTTATCGTATAATTCTATATGGCTTGTCTCCCCTTCTAGCATAAGAACCGCCACAACTCCTTGGGCAGCAACCTGCACCTTTACAATAGGGCGATTAGTGGATATGCTTCCTGCTAACCCCTTCTTATTAAATATGTATAATTGTTTACTACCTCTATCTGCTATTACTACATAGTCCTTACAAGTGTCTGCTATGGGATCAGCCATTTCATAGGAGCCATTCCACAACAAATTGCCCTTACCGTCAATTGCAACAGCACCATCCTTACTATATCTTACAACAGAGCCTTCATATTCAAGATATCCTCCCAAATTCTCTTCAGTATTGGTAATCCTGTCAAGGATCTCATAATCTCTATAGCTACGATTAAATAAGGCAATTAAATATACTGATCCAATAGCAACAATAAGAATCAATAATAAGGTAAATAAAATTACCCTATTCCTTTTATATCTTTTTTTTCTATCCTCATAATCTCTCAATTTATCACCTGCTTCTTTAACATACAATATTAATTCATACTTCTTATCTTAATTGAAATTATACATCATTTTGCCATTAATGGCACTAAGTATTTTGAATCAAAAAGTGCTGTAAAATAACATCTTCTTTTATAAGAATATTATTTTACAGCACTTTTTGCGGCTTATATTATTAGGGCATCTTCAGTTTCTGGCCAATATATATCATATCCTCGTCATCAATATTATTAAGCTCCTTTATTTTCGAAATATAATTTGCAGAATCGTAAAGCTTATAACTTATCCCAGCAAGAGAATCCCCTGCCTGAACCGTATAATATTCTACCTCATCAGCCGCCAAATTCGAACTTTGTACATCAGATGGTTCCAAATCATCATAATCATCTAGCACCTTCACAACATCCTCTGGTTGGCTCTCAGGAGCCACACTACTCATTACATCCTTATCTTCATTATTCTCAGGTAGGGGAGTTACTCCTCCTGGAACCACTTCTATGTCGAGGGAATCCTTTGAACTAGAAGCTATATTTGTTGCTTGTACAAGGGGGGGATCAGTTAAGGTCTGCTTGTTTTCATCTTTCGAAAATACTGATTCAACTTCTTTTAGTTCCTTGGATAAGGAATTCAAAGTGTCCTGCATATTTTTCATTTGATCATAATTGCTTAATATTGCTGCTCCAACAACCAATATAATAACTGCCAGCAAGGTACCTGCCGCATACATTAGACGGTTTATACTTTTGCCTTCATCGACTACTGGCTTTTTATTCTGTATAATTGTCCGGATTTCCTTGGATATATGGTCGTCATAGTCTGCTTCTTCACTAGGCTTTTGATTGTTCCCTATCATATAGTCTTGCATCTCTTCGTTCTTTTCATAATATATGTAATATCCCTCCTGCAGACATAAGGAGCTATTTTCATAAAGATAAAAAGTCTCCTCTTTTTCTATATTATCATAGACAAGTAAGGTCTTGTCTTGTCCCGCAAAATTATCAACATGGGCTTTCAATATCTTTTCCTTATCCTCAAAAAGATATCCCGGGCCGCCCAAAAACCAACCTACAATTTCAGCATCCACAAAGTGGTTCTTAATGCTTTCGTATATACTTGTCCAATGGTCATTTGTAAATACAATATTGCTTGTAACATCAATTCCTTCAACCCTTACAGCACCTGATATGAAAATACATCTACTATCTTCTTGCTTGATATATTGACCTAATAGTACCGCCACACGGCATGTAGAATAATCCTCCATGGCCAACTGTTTCGTAAATGTCATTACATAGTCTTCTACATATATCTTTCTGGAAGCATTACTTTTTCCAATCTGGCGAATGTTTTTTGGCATCCTGAAGTTTCCCTGCACCCTACTTGTCCTATTTGTCTCAGCATTTTCACTGCTGTATACCGATTCTATCATAGGCCCCTCTCCTATCCACTTATATACTGCATTACGTAACTTTCAACATATCTTAGCACGGATAAGAATAACATTATGTCATATTACGTGTTGGAAGAAAAAGAACTTATCATCAAAGTTCTACTTATCTTTCATAAATATGTTTAATTTCCTTACTTTACAACTTAAGCACATTAAGGCATAGGCATATTTTAGTAGTATTTTGCAATTTAATTTTTTCATTTAATTGAATTTCAGTGTCTATAATTAATGCTTCTGGTAATACTTAACTTAAGCTTCTGTATAGCAAGACGCTTCACAAGGCAAATTGGACTAGGATTGAATTCCCGGTTCTTATTCAGAATGGAGATTACTATGAACCTTTTTATTAAAGACAAAAACCGTATCATTTACTTTAATTCATCCGAGCCAAGCTCAGCCTATGAACTAGGCTTGGCTTTATCTGGTATAATTAAAAAACATGTTCTTTATAATAAAAATATTATTTTTTTATGTATCGGATCTGATCGTGCCACAGGTGATTGCCTTGGGCCAATAATCGGATATAAATTATCAAAATATATAAAATCACCAAGATTTCATATCTATGGTACCCTAGAACAACCGGTACATGCCAAGAATCTAAAAGACACCGTTACAATGATTTACCAAAAGCATGAAGATGCTTTTATCATTGCAATCGATGCCTCTTTAGGTAAGTCAGACCATATCGGCTATATTTCATTAGGCGAGGGTCCTTTAAAACCTGGGGCAGGGGTTGATAAAAACTTACCCGAGGTTGGTGATTTATTTATAACTGGAATCGTAAACTTCTCTGGAATGTTGGAGCATATGTTATTGCAAACAACAAGGTTAAATGTAGTGATGTCTATGGCTGACCAGATTTGCCTTGCCATAAACTATTGCCTAAATAGTCTGAAATCCCAGACTCATAAGGAGATAAGCCTATAGCAATCATCCTATATTCTGCTTGTAAAACTGTACTGCTTCTGATATATTTCCAGCATTTCCGGCTTCAATAATATTAATCAACGAATCTAAGCGTTCAATTGTTATAAGGTCTTTACCTATAAATGGCTCGTATTCACTGGCCATTCCCAGGGTTAAGGCCTTTACCTTTTCATTTGTCTGCAAGGTTTCTGTCTTAATCTTGTCATGTTCTGTTTTTAAGCCTAATATTTTATCATCATATTGTTTTCTTATTTCAGCAGTTATAACCTGAACTGTAGTGTTTTCAAAGGTTAAAAGAGCTTCTTTCTTTTGCTCTGCTATATCTGCTGCCTCACTATCTAATTTAGCTAGTTCATCATCGAAATTCTCCAAGCCGTAATTACTTTCATCTCTATCTTTTTTAACGCTTCTTTTTATAGCCTTAATATTATTCTTGTTTTTCAAAACCCTATGACGCAATTCCCCAACCTGCTTTATTGTATCCCTATGCTTGTCCTTTGTACGATTACCAATTAAGAGGTAAATGCCTCCAAATACCAATACAGTAACTATATATAGAAGAACCAGATACAAAATTCTTTCTTCTGGAAGAGCAAAAAAGTATATCCCACAAGGTATAATCAGTAATGTAAGTATCAATGACAAAATAATAATTATCATATCCTTAAAATATCTTGGATAATATAAGGCATAGTAAAGTCTCGTGTTACAAATTGAAGGCACATGCTTCTGCTTAAACAAAGTTTTACCCTCTAATTTAAGCCTACGGTTTTCCTCTTGTAAGTTAGCTGTCTCCTCGTTAATTCTCTCGGATACCTTCTGGCTCTTACTCTTATCCCTCTTATCTTTAATCTTTTTTACGTGGGCCTTGGATTTGTCTAGCTGCTTATCATAGGCAACTTCGATCTCTGCCCTACGTTTCTTAACAGTGGCTTGTACCTCATCCGCTGCTGTTTTTTCTAGGCTTTGTATATTCTTCTCGATCTTGCTTTCCTCTAATACTAGAGTATCATATTTTTGTTGGTATCCCCCAAGCTCTAAAAGAGTTTCCTTGATTTCATTTAATTTATCTACGCCGCCAGACAGTAAATTTCCTTCATCCATTGTGACTCCCCCTAGTATTATTATAAAATTCCTTTTGTTATAGATAAATTTTACCCTCATTTTGTCACTAGGTCAATAAGAAGTATTGATTTCCTTCATTAAATGTCTTATAAATGCATTTATATTATCGAATTAACGTTAGCGTAAAATTAGCTTAGGATAAATGGTTAAGATTTACAGATGTGTTTTTAC
>CAZMYP010000069.1:2661-12325 GCA_964570535.1 uncultured Herbinix sp. | reverse complement strand
AAAATACCACTAGAGCAACTCGCCAAGTAAATACTGCACCCACTATAGTAAATAGCAACACTAGAAGGTTACGTATGCGATTCTTGACCCGAGGCATTACTGCAACGGTTAAACCACCAACCAACCCACTAAATAAAGCAAAAACAAGATTAAGCATGTAATATTTTTCCTCCCCTACTGGATCATTAATAGTTCAGTTGCAGCTCTTCTAGCTAGTTCTAATATGGGTCCTGGAATAATTCCTAAAATCACAACAGCTACAGCCAATATAATAAGAGCTATCTTCTGTGACAAACCAGGATCGTGTAAGTCTTCTTCTGTCCCAGGTTCAAAGTATGCAATACGAATAATCGGCAGAAGATATGCAGCACATAACACACTACCCAATATAATTACAATTACCGAAAGAATATTTCCTGATTCTAAGCTTCCACGAAGCATATACCACTTGCCAATAAATCCAGAAAACAAGGGTATGCCTATAAGTCCTAGACTACCAATAGTAAAAACTGCCATTGTAATGGGCATTTTTCTTCCAATACCGGACAAATCACTAATTTTCTTCTTTCCTGTAGCAGCAAGCATAGCTCCTCCTGCTAAAAACAAGGATGACTTAATCATTGCATGACTAGCTAAATAAAACAGGGTGCCAGTCAAGCCTGTAGTATTCAATAGCCCTAAACCCATGAAGATATATCCTACCTGAGCAACAGTAGAAAAAGCAAGCCTTCGCTTTAGTTCCTTCTGTGAAAGAGCAAATATTGAAGCAGCAATAATAGCAATCATTCCTGCTAATATCAATATTCTGTGTATATTGAATTGTATCATCAAATTTTGCCCAAATACACTATACATAAATTTAATAAAGCAAATTAAATAGCCCTTAACAGCAAGTCCCGATAAAATGGCACTAGCTGGAGTAGGAGCCGATGAGTGAGCATCTGGTAGCCAGACATGTAATGGAAAGAGAGCTGATTTTACTCCAAACCCAATCAAGGTAAAGCTCATGGCTACCCATATCACATGTGTACTATTCTGCCAAACTTGGATCAGCTCTTGATGGGCAAATCCCATATTTAAATGACCCGTCAACATATATATAAATCCAATCCCACAAAGTATAAATGTAGATCCTAAGGTTGCTAATATAAGATACTTAAATGCTGCTTCAGCGGCTCGAGGATAATTACGAGAACTTACCAAAGCACAACAACTTAATGTGGCTACTTCAACCAACACATATACGTTAAATAAATCATTTGTTACTGCCATCCCAACAAGTGCACCGCCAAGTAATAATAAGAATACATAAAACCTAGCTACACGCTCTTTAGAACCCACTTCATTAGTAAGATTACCTTTTGCAAATAAGGCAACTGGCAAGCTAATACCTGTTACTAGTAGCAAAAAAAAAGCTCCTAGGCTATCTACTTTTAACTCTATACCCCATGGAGCCACCCAACCCCCTAGGTTATATATAATCGGAATACCACTTTGCAATAAAACTATTGACGCCAGATATCCTGCTGCTAGCAGCCATATTGTTTCAGCTGATATTACTAGCCCCTCAACCAATTTTATACGACGGGAAAGTACCGGCAATAAGACAGCAATAAACAAAGGAATAATAACAACAAATATTGGTAAATTAGTTTTAATTATTGATATCATTCTTCAACCACCTTTTTTCTCATTTCAGCTATTTTTAGTGCATCTGTAGTTCCATATGTTTTATATATGCGCATTATAAGAGCTAAGGCAAAAGCAGTTACACTTACACTAACAACTATTCCAGTTAACATTAAAGCCGAAGGCAATGGATTAATATAAACCAACTCAGAATTCGCCTCTTCAAGAATTGGAACTGCTGCACCTTTAATATTACTTGCACCAACAAAGAATAAAAATATAGAACTTTCCATAATATTAATTCCAATCAATTTCTTAAACAAACTAGATTTAGTTAACACAATAAGAGCTCCTATAGCAAATAGAAGAAAAGCAAATATATATGGATAGTTTACTATGAGCTTTTCAAATAATATCTTCATCTTCTTCATCTTCCCCTTTCATAGTAAAAAACAAAGTTACTACGGTACTAGCTACTCTAATTCCTACACCTAGACCAAGAAAAGATATAATTCCACCTGAGTAAAGCTTTCCTGGTGTCCCAATATTAATTCCTGCTAACTTATTAGCCAAAAAAGGAGCCCCATTTATAATTCCAATCAATCCTATAAGGATATAAAAAAGAGTACCATAGCTCTCTATCCATACTAGAATTTTCGTCGGAAGCTTTTCTCGGCCTTTATCTACACCATAAATAGTAGAGAAAACTAAAATACCAAGGCCTAATATAATACCTCCTGCAAAGGAACCTCCCGCTGAAATAGGACCATGCATAATTACATAAAATCCATATATACAAATAAAAGGTACAATAAGGGCGGCTATTCGTTTAAAAATAAAATCTCTCATTTTTCACCCTCCTCTTTCTTAAAGGGTTTTAAAGTAATTACCACAGCCAACGTTGCGGTAAATAGAACAATTGTCTCAAACATAGTATCATATGCCCTGTAGTCAAGAACAATTGATGCCACCATATTAACGCTCCCCGTTTCCTCTAAGGATTTGTTAATATAGCGTTCAGATACCTGATTATGTATAGGATTATCAGCACTTCCATAAGGAGGAAGCTCAGCTACTGAAAGTAAGACGCCAAAGGCTGATATTATAACTATGAATAAGATCAAAATATTCTTTATCTTCACTGTTTCTTCTCCTTTCTGGTGGTACGAAATATAATTACCATCATTAAAATAGTCATACAAATTCCCGCCGCTGCTTCGGTAATTGCAAGATCAGGAGTATTCATCTGTAGCCAGATTAATGCCATAATCAAACTATATGCACCATATATAATAATCGCATGTACTAAATTCTTAATGAAATATATAGCTAAGGATGCTACAACTAGGATTAATAGGAGAGCTATAATCCAAAAATCAGCAACTATAAAATGCATAATATTACTCCTTTCTTATCCTTGTATCTTTCTTAGGCTTTGTTCCGTGCATTACGGCAGATTTAGCTATCAAATGTGACATAGTAGGATTAATAATCCAAAATAATATTAAAACAAATATAATTTTAAATCGTAATATCCAGCTAGGGCAAATTAATATAAGTCCAATTCCCATGAGTGCAACACCTAGAGTATCTCCTACTCCTACTCCATGCATTCGAGTGTATGAATCTCGAAATCTAAATAATCCTAAGGTTCCTATTCCAAAGGCCAATAGTGACCCTATAAAAAAAATAATCGCAATAATTTTAATCATCTGAAGACACATCCTCTCCATTACCATGTAATTCTTTTAATCTTGGCATCTTAAACTCCCAAACACTAGGAGTGAGAACCTTAACTATCCAAAGTCCACCAGCAAATCCACACATCATAAATACTAATGCCACATCAATAAACCCATAATCACCTATATAAAAGGCTAGCAATAATATAATTACACTAGCCATGCTAGTAATAGCATTTATAGCAATTAATCGATCAATTACCGTTGGACCGATTATCGCCTTCAATAGAGCTAATAGAATTAGAATCATGAATCCTATCATTATCAGCAACATGCGATTTCCTCCTCTTCAGTAATGTCTCCAGCTTCTTAATTTCACTAATCATTCTCCAATAGTATAAATCTGCTCCAATTTCGCAGGTAAGTGCATGGACAGTAAATATTTTAGTTTCTGGATCAAAATCAATAGTTATTGTTCCTGGAGTAATAGTTATACAGGTTGCCAAAAACGTTGCCCCCCAGTTACTTTCAATATCTGGTTCCAGTTCTAAAAATATTGAAACTGTTGGTAATTTAGGAGATAACAATATCTTAATTATATTTATATTAGATTGAATAACATAACCTATTAACATTAATATACAACGACCAAAAATCAGCAATTCTCTAGGAGCTAATATACTTGGTAGCCTTGTATCAAGATCCTTCCAAAACAAAACAGTACATAGTGAAATAATTATTCCAACTATAATATGCTGTATATCTGCTTCTCCTGAAATCACTATCCAGAATAAAAATAAAGAAGCAAATGAAACTAAAAATTTCTTATACATAAAAACCCCCCTTATTTTTTCGTTAATAAAACAACTTTTATTCATAAAAAAATGGATAAACTGACCCTTGCGGTCTGTTCTGCCATTTTTTAAAGGAATATTCTATCAGTATTGTTATTAATTAGCTTTGCTGATAATTCTTTATCAAATAATTCTTGTACCTTATAATAAGCATCTATAGTTGACATTCATCTTGTATAAAATCATTTTTTCTATACCAGATATATCTACATAATTCTTAGGTACAGGATTTAGCTCTATTGGCCGTTCATAAAATGTTATCTGAGCTGAGTTCATACTATCTTGCACAGATTATTTTACATTACATCGACTGATTATACACCTTCTCTTTGTCTTTGTAAACACTAAAACAAATATACTTTCATACTATTATTGATTGTGTCAGGTTTCTTATAAACAAATATACATATTCTCTATCTTATCCAATCTTTGAACATCTGGTCATATTCTAGTTTTTTTTATCCTATCTTTTCATAAAGTTTTATTGCACGTTCATTATCCGAATCAGCTTCCAACCTTGTTTCAAGCTATCAACCAACTACCCATTATAACATAACATGTGGTCCAAAAATTTCCAACTGGTTCAATACCTTGAGTGTTTCCAGCCTGTCCTCATAAACCTGCTAATTCTTTTAGTAATGATAATATCTATATCATATTATATTTCCTGCAAACAGCAATAAAAATGCTCCCCTCTAAGTTCTCAGTGGATTTATTTTTCCACTTTCTACTTTATAGGGAGCATGTTAAGCTTTGTTTCTATTGGTGCCTAGTTTGTTTTGTTCGTTATTCCCACTTAAAAAATCTAATTGCCACAAAGAAACAGATAATAGCAGTTGTCAACATTACAACTATTGGCAATAGTACATTATTCATTGGTAAGTCCAGCATTGCTGATTTTAATATTTTGATACCTTGTGTTAAGGGTAAAATATCAACAAGCCTTTGCATTGTAATTGGCATTACTTCGTAAGGAAGTGTTGCTCCCGAGAAAATAAGCATTGGAAAATATAATATACTTGCAATAATACCAGCGATTTTAGTATTTTTTGCAGTTCCACCCACCATTATACCAATACTAAACATTGAAACCATTACCAATATCCAGCCAATGATAAATTGCAATATGCTACCTTGCATTACAAAACCGAAAAATACTCCAGCTACAGCAAACAGTGTAATTAAGGATATTAATGAATATAGAAAATATATGGTAACCTCTACAAGTAGAATTGTAACAGGAGCTATAGGGGTAACCTTAAATCTTTTCAGAATATGCTTGTCTCTGTAATCGGATATGACTATAGGCAATCCCATTACTCCACCTGCGCAAATCGAAATACTTGCCAAAGCACCGAAAGATTGCTGAATAAATGTATAACTTGCTCCGTCAAATGCTGGCTTGTTTCCATAAATAACGCCAAGTATGATAAGTACAATAAGAGGCATTATTACTGCAAAAATCAACATATCCATTCCACGTAAAGACAACTTTAATTCAGTCTTAAGCATAGTTTTATAGGCTTTCATCGTCTGCACTCCTCTCATCTGTATACCAAAGGTAAGCGTCCTCAAATTTGTCGTGCGGACTCTGATTAATTGCTTCGGTAACCGTTCCGTAAAACACTGGTTTACCCATTTTCAAAATACAAATAATATCGCACAAAATTTCTACTTCATCCATAAAATGCGATGTTAGCAAAATAGTAAGTCCATCAGCCTTTAGCCTTTTGAGTATCTGCCAAACATCCCGTCTGGCCCTTGCGTCAAGACCCGTAGTAAGTTCATCTAAAAACACCACTTTGGGCTTAGGTATTAAGGCAAGAACAATAAACAATCGCTGTTTTTGGCCACCTGAAAGCTCTTTAACTAGTGTGCCTCCTTTATCAGCAATCCCAAAATCCTTGAGCAGTTGCTTGTAATCAGCAGCGCTTTTATAAAGTGAAGCGGTTACTTCACATAATTCATAGACTTTAATATTTTCTTGATAATGCGCCTCCTGAAACTGTACGCCCACTTGCTCGAAAAGCTCCTTGCGATTGGTAGTTGGGTTCATCCCCAATACAGAGACAACTCCACTATCAGCTTTTTTTGTACCCAAAATACATTCAATAGTTGTACTCTTTCCTGCACCGTTAGCACCAAGCAAGCCAAATACTGTACCTTTCTTTACCGATAAGCTAATATCATCAACAGCTTTCAGATTACCATAAGATTTTGCCAGGTGTTCTATTAGGATTATATCCTCCAATATATAGTCCTCCTTTTCTTTAATACAAAAAGTATAACACCAGATAAAAGTCTGGTGTTATACTGGAGGGTTAGAATATTTATTTTTAATATCCTTCAACATTACAAGAATCTGCTCAGCATTTTTTTCAGCAGCTTGTAAGGATATAATTAATTTGTCACAAGCAGAAACAATGTCTTCGCTTTTCCCTGGAGTATTCAACACTTGTCCTATGTTGGTTTCAGGATTTTGGTTTATAGCATTCATCATACGTAAAATCGAAGAAAGAGAATAGTTTGCACATCGAAGAGATCTGATTATCTTCAATTTCTGTATATCCTCATCGCTATAGACACGATAACCATTTGCTTTACGCTTGACCTTAAGTAGCCCATTCATTTCCCAATTGCGAAGCGTGTCCATAGTGATACCAAGAGCATCTGAAGCTTCTTTGCGTTTTAAATAGGCTGTGTTTGTTTGGGAATGTCCTTGCAACAATTTCTTAGTTATTTCCACAGCTTCATTTGCATTTGCAATTTCGTCCCGGATGGATTGAATATAAAGGTTTGTTGATTTAATTGCTTTGTCGTATTGCTTCTTTGCAGATAACTTTACGACTTCTATAATAATCTTCCTAAGACCGCTTTGTAATACTTCAATATGGAATGCAATACGAGCTAATCGAAATTGTTCAATATGAAGATTGGTGTAAATTCTATAGCCATTTGATTTACGCAAAGGCTTGGAAATTAGTTCAAGCTCCTCATACATTCGTACTGTATTTGGATGAATACCAATTATCTTTGCAATTTGACTTGTTGAATATGTGTCTTCTATGATATCACCAACCCTTTATTCTCCCTGACTCAATCTCTCTATCAAAAACCTCCAGTTTACGAGACATATTTAATTTCTACATTGTACTGATCTCAGTCTGGAATTTTTGCAATATAGTCCATAAGCATATTTCCGTTTTTAAATTAGATAGTCTCCGTCTTATTAACAAAGTCCAAATTGTAACGCACAGCACCGTGGTCTTTAAATATAGTGGCTCTTGTAATGCGGATTGCCATAATAATACAGTTTTTATCCTGTTCATTATTTGCCTGGTCGTACCAATCGGCAAATGTTTTGCGAAGTTTAATCCTTAGTTCAGCGTTTTTCGGGTCTAAAACCCATCCAAGGTTTTCACCAATTCCGCTTCCAGAAATCCCCTCGAAGCAAGCCGAAAATGCAACATTTTTATTTTGAGCTATCTGCTGCATTTTATTTGATTTCCCCCAAGTAGTAACATAAAACACACCATCTTCATAATAGGCATTTACATCACGAACATAAGGACAGGGGGTTTTGTCAGCACTCAGCTCCATAGCAATGGTTGCGAGATTAATAACATTATCTTTTCCATTGCCACAGCTTTCTTCAATTATTTTTAGTCCTTCTTTATATCTGCTCATTTTTTATTCCTCCTCAAAAAAAGTTTCTCCATCGCCACTTTATTGTTTCTTTATTTATTAAACATTTACTCATCATTTATTCTTCTATCTAAGAAGCAATATCTAGCCATATTATACCATGGCTTTCCATATTCCACAAGAGAAAAAGAAACAAACGTTCGCATTTTTGTAATTCATTAATTCATTACTATCACTTCTATTAGGTGGTGTGTATTTCCTTTAATTTTAATATTAATCAACTCCATTGACCCGGAAATCTTAGTTTTTTAAGTTGTGGACACCTCTTATTATATTCATCCACATCTTCTTTTTAATATTTTCATAAACTTCTGATTCATAAAACTTTCCTTTAATGCCTTTCATAGATTACAAGATTGTGTTTCAAGTATAACCTCTTCCATAAGATAATCTGTAAAATAGCTATGGCATACCATCAAAAACGCTTCTTTTTCCACCTTGTTAACTTTATCCATCTCTACTGCAAAATTAGCACCTTACATTTACATCCTCCATTTCATATATTTTATGAAGAGTAGCAATCTGCAAAGCCCTTTCCTCAGCTGTTTCGCCAAATTTGTACCCCTCCACCAGCCTATAACCGAACATAAGAAGAATCAATTCCTTAACACAGAGAGATTCTATATGGGATATGTCCACATATTCTGAAAACCCATTGTAATAAGCTTTTACACATTGTCCATAGTATTCAACCATATGATCGACATCAGCTTCATCTGCAATTAGACTTGCAATATCTTCGCCCATATATCCCCATCCAGCAGTATCCCAATCTATCAATCGAATTTTCTGATTTGTATAGAATATATTTGCCACCCAAAAATCTCTATGACAAAGCACTACCGGTAAACGCTCAATAATCTCCTATATCTCATCTGAGCGATTATCTATATCGATGAGCATTTCACATAAATGCTTTGGTATCTCACATTCTTTGGCACGGATATAATCATATACCTCATTCCATGACCTATAATGCAAATAATTATTTTTACTAAACTCCTTACTACTAAGATTCGAAAGCATATTCACTACCTCAGGCTGCTGCCCATACAACTTGCCTTGAAATCTACCTAATTCCACGGCTATATGCTCATACATTGCACCCGTAAGCTTCAACCCTGATACTCCCTCAATATATTCCATCCATATATGTGTCTCATCCTCTAACAATTCCGCATAATAGCATCTCGGCCAACGAAATGATTCTGAAAATACAGTATCAAGTTTTTCCAGATAAAGATCATACTCTCTGCGCCAGGAATTCGAATCACTGTAGCGTTCCCACATCTTTTGTATCTTATAGACAACCTTGTAGGGTAATTCCTTCCTACCGATTGTTCTGGCCACTCCATATATTAGCATTACCTCTCCTACAGTCCCACCTTTAAGCTGTTCTGTTTCAAAACTCACTTCAGTAATTTCCTGGTCCAAAGCTTTATTTAATACATTTATTAAGGTCTCTGATATATTGCTGTCATTCATCCCCATACTTACAATTTCCCTCCTTTATTTAATTTATCAATATTCTTTAATTTATTATGTGCATCCTTATTTCGTAAAATAGAACTTTTATCAGTTGCAAATTTCACTTCATGTTTAATTTTCAAGTTGCTATCCCAGCGTTCTAATGATAATTCACCACTTTCTATTGCCGCCTTCAAAGCGCAACCTAGCTCTGTTAAATGTCTGCAGTCAGAAAACTTACATTTTCAATGAAGTGTTCTAATGATTTGACTATCACCAATTGAGTTATAGTTTATCATGACAAAATCTCCAATTGTGGGATATTCC
>CAZMYP010000069.1:0-2651 GCA_964570535.1 uncultured Herbinix sp. | reverse complement strand
CCATAATATACATTGGATTTTAAACGTCCATATATCTCTCCCCACTCACAAATCAGTGCATACCGTTCTTTATGAACAGCTGTTATTCTTGCTGGTATCCCTTTGCAATTAAGGGGTATCATATCTTGCATAAATCCATAATTCATTAAATCTACCATGTTTTCATCCATAAAGTTTGATAATACATTTTGTAGCTTTTCGCTTATTAATAAACCTCCATCTGCTATGCCTGCAATCACATCACACTGTCTCCTAAAAAAGAGCATAATAATACCGCAGAAAGTACCCCTATTAAAGAGCTACAACTGCGGTTAATTTATAGGAAAAGTTAACACACCCCTAGGGTGTGCCTCAACCATAAGCTATAGAATCACGAAAGGTTACTTTAAATGGCACAGTTTGTTAAAGGTCGCATACTCCCAAAACAATTCCACTGCCATTGCTCTATTTAGTTTAAGAAACAGTCACCTCAACCATTTTTTTCATATAGAACATCTCCTTTCGATTTCCATTGTACGGAATATATAATTAAAATATAGCATTAATTCCTATGTTTTTCAAGTCTAATATTTACTCATTATGATTTCTACAAGTATTCCTTCTATGCCTTCTATAATTAAAGTCAACTACCACTAGTTAGGGGGTAATTGGTATTTCAAATTCTTCATTTACCCTTTTCTTAACTCCCCAATCCCCATAGGTTCCTTCTCCAACCATATGTTCATTCCTCTTTATCTTTAGAATCTTCATCTTTAGAGTCTTTATCATATTAGTAGAACCTTTTCCTATATTATTCACCGTATATATTATTCTTTTCTTAGTAGTTTTGGGTATAGATAGTCTATACAGACTGCCCCAAACGGCGCTGTAATCAAAATTGAAAGTACTGCTACAGTTAAAACCTGTTGACCACAATCCAAGCCCATTGAAAGAGGTATTGCTCCAATAGCCGCTTGTACTGTTGCTTTAGGTGTATATGCTAACATGCAAAACAATCTCTCATTATTTGATAATTTAGTTTTTAAAAGGCATACATAGACTCCAAACATTCTGAATAATAAAGCCCCTAGCATAATTACGATTGAATATAATCCAGCTTGAACCGCATAGTTTAAATCTACAGTAACACCTACTAAAACAAATAGCAATATTTCTGCAGCTATCCATAATTTACTATACTTATTTGAGAGTCTCTTTGCTAAAATGTAGTATTTTTTATAGATAGTAACCCCCATATTCATGATTGCTAGCAAACCCGAAATCGATATTTTTTCACTCTTTATACTCTCCAACAAGGAACCATTCTTTATGTTTATCTAATGTGTTCCGTTTCAAAAGATGATGAAATTCTTTTATCATTTCTTCCGATAATTCTTCATCTGCATTGGAAAGCATATAATCAAATATTTCTATTCCATATTACTGAAGGATCAATATGACTTAAATCTCGAGAACAAGTTCTTGCCATTACCCCAGCTAATTCTTCCGTCATCTTTATAATCTGATTTTTCACTCCCTCTGATCCACTCTTTTTTAGGGGCTCCATAATTACCCTACCTGCAGATACAGCATTAGCACCTAATGCAAGAGCTTTAAATACGTCCATTCCACTAACAATGCCACAGTCAACGAAGATGGGGATTTGATGATTAATTACTTTTGCAATCTTGGGCAGTATTTGTAAGGGAGGAACTGCATAATCCATAATACCATGATGGTGAGAAACTACTATACCTTTAGCTCCAGCTTCTAATGCCTTATATGCATCTTGCTCACTTAGAACACCTTTTATTATAAAAGGTAATTTTGTGGATTTTATGAATTCTTTTAGTTCAATAAGAGACTTAGGCTTCATCTGTTCGCCTAAAACAATATCATATTTCCCATTTCCTCCAAAGGAATGATCTACATCCATACCTAGCGCCATAACCCCACAGCGTTCTGCATGTTCAATTCTTTGTAAAATATAATCATTGTCCGCATAGGGCTTAATTATATTTATTGTGCGAGCACCAGTAGCTGTTATGTTAGCTATTTCAGCTTCGTCTCCCATACCTGACCAGTTAACTGCATTTGCTTTACGGGCACCCTTTGCCATCTCAACCATTCCATTATCACACACATTATTTAAATGTGACAGAGCTGCCATCATAACAGGAGTATCAAAGGTCTCTCCATATAGTTCTAATTTAGTTGAAGGAAGAACAGCATCGATATGCCTCATTTCAACTAATAATGAATCAAAATACTCTCTTGTAATTTTATTAGAATCCCATGGTCTATTGTACATTTCTTTATCTATCATTTTTTACGCTCCATTTTGCTTTATAATATTATCCAATGCTTTTTCAATCTCCACTTGGCTTACTGCACCAGCAAGAGAATACTTTTCATTAATAATAAGGGTTGGAACAACTTTAATTCCATAAGCCCTAGCAAGGTCTAAATCTGCTAATACTGCGACCGTATGAGCACATGGTTGATTTGACGATTTGCCTGTATCCTTTTTATAATAATCATATATGTATTGTATACCTAGAATCCTGCTTCCTGTATTGCTAATACAAGATTTCTTCCATATACTTCTGAGCCAAGGGCATTGGGATGAAGATTGTCCAGAAAATATTCTGATAAATGTGGCACAAGCTTAA
>CAZMYP010000068.1:10549-12564 GCA_964570535.1 uncultured Herbinix sp. | reverse complement strand
TATGTCATTATTATAATAATGACGGGGACTATTGACAAGGGTTAGGTACATAGCAAGTACAAACGTAGAATAGGAGGTATCATATGAAAATCAAAAGATTTATAGCAGGATTAACATCTCTTGCCTTATTAGCTGGTCTGCTTTCGGGAATGCCCTTTGATACAAGCAGAGCATATGCTGATTGTGTGATTGTTTCTGATGATTTTGAAATTAACTATGACGGATGGTGCAATTCCGGAGAAAGCACCATTTTATCAGCAATTGAAAATCAGGGAAATAATGCTACAAGAGGTATGATGGTAACAAATCGCTTGAACGAAAATGATGGAGCATATTCACAAAAGGGTTTATATCTTGATGGGGGCATAAATTATGATTATAGTGTTTTTGTAAAGCATGATAAAGCTGATATCGAGAAATTTGAATTATCTTTAAGCTTTCAGAACATAGAAACAGGGGAGTTATTTACAAAAGTAATTGCAACTGAAGATGTTAGGGGTGGAGAATGGATTGAACTTTCAACAGAATACAAGGCACCAAAAACTGCCTCAGACATTACTTTATCAATTACTACTAATAGTACCTCGGATTTTTCTTTTGATGATCTAACCATATGTCAAAGTAAAAAAATAACAAATACAGTATCAGCAGCAAGTAATGATGTCGGCTTAAAGGATATATATGCTAATTATTTTAGAGTGGGCTCAGTGCTGAATTCTGGAACTGTAACTAACTCATCGATAACGGCTATGATTTTGAAGGAATTTAATAGTATTACTCATGAAAATGAGTTAAAGCCTGATGCTACATTGGTTCAATCAGGTTCATCAAATACAGATATTAAAGTTTCTCTTAATCGTGCAGCAAGTGTATTAAACTTCTGTGCTGAAAATAATATTGCTGTTAGGGGTCATACCTTAGTTTGGCATAATCAGACGCCAGAATGGTTTTTCAAGGATAATATCCAAAATGGTGGCGGTTGGGCATCACAATCAGTTATGGATCAGCGTATGGAAAGCTACATAAAAAATATGTTTGTAACCTTAAAATCACAATATCCATCCCTAAATCTTTATGCCTATGATGTTGTAAATGAGGCAGTGAGTGATGATTCTAACAGGACTAGTAATTACGGTGGGTCAAGAGAACCTGGCTATGGAAATGGAAAATCTCCATGGGTTCAGATTTATGGTGATAATAAATTTATTGAAAAAGCATTTACATATGCAAGAAAATATGCTCCAGCAAGTTGTGAGCTTTTCTATAATGATTATAACGAATATTGGGACCATAAAAGAGATAGTATGGTTACAATGTGTACTTCCTTATATAATAAGGGATTACTTGACGGTGTAGGAATGCAATCACATATTAAAGCAGAGATGAGCGGGTTTACAGGTATTAGCACTTATACAACTGCCTTAGAGAAATATATAAACATTGGCTGTGACGTTCAGATTACAGAACTTGATATAAGTACAGAGAATGGTCAATATAGTTCCGAGCAGCATGCCGATAAGTACAAGGCTGTCTTCCAAGCGGCTGTTAATGTAAATAAAAGTTCCAGCAAAGGAAAGGTTACAGCAATCTGTGTATGGGGACCTAATGATAGTAATACTTGGATTGGATCCGAAAATTCACCCCTTTTATTTAATGGAAATAACCAACCAAAACCAGCTTACAATTCAGTAGCTTCACTTATTCCTGAATCAGAATGGGGCGAGGGTGATAATCCAATCATTATTCCAGGAGAAGATGAAGAGCCAGATGCTAATGGATACTATTATCATGATACATTTGAAGGCAGTATGGGCGAATGGGTTAATAGAGGCGATGCAGAAATTCTACTAAGTGGTAAAGCACCTTATAAAGATGCGGAAACGCTTTTAATCACAGGGCGAAATGCTGAATGGAACGGAGCACAGCGTGGATTAAGGGCATCAACCTTCGTTCCTGGAAATAAGTATTGTTTTAGTTCTGCTGCAATGTATACGGAAGGTGAAACTTCGGCAACA
>CAZMYP010000068.1:6901-10539 GCA_964570535.1 uncultured Herbinix sp. | reverse complement strand
TATGATGATTCGAACGGCGATACTCAATATGATACAATTGCTATGAAAAATGCAAGTCCAAACCAATGGGTACACCTTTATAACCCCGAATATACAATCCCTGCTGATGCAAGTAATATGTATGTTTATGTAGAAACAATAGAAGATACCATGAATTTCTATGTAGATGAAGCAATTGGAGCAGTTGCAGGAATTGCAATCACTGGACCAGATGAAAATATTTTTTCGATTGGTGACCTTAATTTTGATGGTTATGTTAATTCCATCGACCTTATATTAGCAAAGAGTGGCCTCTTATCGGGCTTAACAGATAATACTGTTAAGCTTGCTGCTGATGTAGATGGAAGCGGAGTTGTAGATAGTTATGATATTTTATATATGTTACAGTATGTTTTGGGTGACATTTCTGAATTTCCTAATGTTGAAAACCCTGAAGATCCTGACGATCCGGAGGACCCTCCATTTAATTATGAAGCCGCTCTACAGTATCGTCCAGCTCCAGATTCTTATTTGACTCAGTCTTCACAGCCAGGAAAAGTTGTTAAAGAAACATATACAGGCATAAACGGAACTAAGAGTCTTAATGTATATATTCCTTACGGTTATGATTCAAGCAAAGAATATAACATCTTCTACCTCATGCATGGGGGCGGAGAAAATGAAAATACAATTTTTGGCAATGATGTCAATATGCATCTTATTCTTGATCATATGATAATGAACGGGGATCTTGAGCCAATGATTGTAGTAACACCTACATTCAACGGGGGAAACTGTACAGCTCAAAATTTCTACCAGGAATTCAGAACAAATGTAATTCCAACTGTTGAAGGTAAGTATTCTACTTATGCCAAGTCAACAAGCGCAGAGGGAATTGCTGCTTCAAGAATGCACAGAGCTTTTGGTGGATTCTCAATGGGTGGAGTTTCAACCTGGGCTGTAATGGTTAATTGTCTTGATTACGTTGGATATTACATGCCACTGAGCGGTGACCACTGGACTGGTAATTCTGCTCAAGAGAAGGCATATTCCATTACTTCTGCAATTGATAGGTCTGGGCTTTCAAAGAGAGATTACTTTGTCTTTGCTGCAACTGGTTCAGATGATATTGCATATCCCAATATTGGACCTCAAATTGAAGCTATGAAGCCACTTTCACAGTTTGATTACACTTCGGATTTCTCTAAGGGAAATTTATATTTCCTTGTAGCTCAAGGTACTACTCACTGGTGGGGATATGTAAGACATTATATTTATGATGCACTTCCATATTTCTTCCATGAATAATAGTTTATAAATGAAGGGCAAAAGACATATAATGAAATAAGCAAACCTTAAGGAATTATTATGTCAGATCAAGGGTTTTACACTTTCAGTGAATATATGCGTAAGGATCAGGAGCTGTTGTCACCTTCAGCAGAAGACTATTTGGAGATGATATATAGACTTTCACAAAAGCAGGGATTTGCAAGAGTGAATGATCTTGCAGGGGCACTTAATGTACAACCCCCTTCAGTTACTAAAATGGTTAAAAAGCTCTCAGAAATGAACCTACTTAAATACGAGAGATATGGTGTTATTACCTTGGCAAAGGAAGGAAATACTCTGGGTAAAGCACTTCTTTATAGGCACAATTTAATAGAAGATTTTTTGAGGCTATTGAATATTAAGGATGGACTATTGACAGAGACTGAGAAAATGGAGCATATGATTAATGATGAAATACTATCTGGTATAAAGGATTTAGTAGATTTTTTTGATGATAATCCAAAATTATTAGATAGTTTGAATCAGTATCGAATTCATAAGGATTAAATTCAAAAGTATAAGAAATATGTGGCTACTGCCACCACTATGGTATCAATACAAATAGCTTTGATACCATAGTGGTGATAAAGCACACGATAATTGCAATTACGGTGGGTATAATTGCAGCAAGAAATGTCCACTTTATACTTTTTGTTTCTTTTTTAATAGTAATCAATGTTGTGGCACAGGGCCAATGTAGAAGGCTAAAAAGCATTGTATTTAGAGCTGTAAGGTAGGTCCAACCATTTTGTAGTAGAATGTATCGGAGGGAAGCTATACTGTCAAATTCAATCATAGAACCGCTAGATAAATAGGACATCAATAGTATTGGTAGGACTATTTCATTTGCTGGAAGTCCAAGTATAAAGGCCATAAGTATATATCCATCCAGTCCGATTATTTTAGCTGCTGGATTAAGAAATTGCGCTGCATGGGCTATTAAGCTTAGATCACCTATATACACATTTCCCAGAATCCATGTTAGTGCTCCTGCAGGAACTGCAATAACAACAGCTCTCCAGAGAACGAATAAGGTTCTATCTATAACAGAGGTATATATTACTCGCCCGATTTTAGGAACCCGGTAAGGAGGCAGTTCTAGTGTAAAGGAGGAGGGGATTCCTTTTAATAGGGTTTTTGATAATAAATATGAGACCAGCAAGGTAATGGATATACCCAGTACTACAAGTCCTGTAACTGATAGAACGGGTAGAAGGCTGTAGCCAAAACCTTTCTTTGTCACCAAAAACACTGTAGATATTGCTATTAGAGTTGGAAATCTACCATTACAAGGGACAAAATTATTAGTTAATGTGGCGATTAATCTCTCTCTTGGAGACTCAATAATTCTGCATGCAATTATTCCTGCTGCATTGCAGCCAAAGCCCATACACATAGTTAGGCACTGCTTTCCGTGGGCACATGCTTTCTTAAATAAATGATCCATATTAAAAGCAACACGGGGAAGATAACCCAAGTCCTCAAGTATTGTAAAAAGAGGAAAGAAGATTGCCATTGGGGGTAGCATTACAGAGACAACCCATGATAGGGTTCGGTATATACCTGATATTAATACACCGTAGAGCCAATCAGGAGCTTTTAAGAAGTTAAATCCTTGAGTTAGCTTTTCTTCAATCATAAAGAAAAACCTTGAAAGCAAAGCAGAAGGGTAATTAGCTCCTGTTATTGTAATCCAGAACACCAAAGCTAAGGCTAGTAGCATTAATGGAATACCAAATCTTTTTGAAGTTATATAATTGTCAATAATTCTGTCACGATTAATCTTTTTGACATTACTTTTTACGTATTTTTCGATTGTCTCTTCAACCTTAATATATATATCAGTGGAAATAGAATCCCTTATTATTTGCTTATCCTTTGGAATATTTTCTTCAGCTATTATACTTTCAATAATTGTGGATTCATCCTTAGATATAATATCATTTAATGAGTTAACAAGTCTTTCATCACCATCAATCATCCTGAGAGCTAACCATTTTGGATTAATATTTCCTGAATATTTTTCAAATATTGGCTTAAGTTTATCTGATGTTTCTTCAATATAGTCTTCATATAGAGCTACACGTGGTTCTGGTTTTATAGTATTTATAACAAGATTGTATACAGTGTTTTTTAAATTATCAATTCCTTGATTATTTCTTGCTGTACATAAAACAACTGGAATACCTAGCTCCTTTTCCAATCCTAGAGCATTGATTTCTATTTTCTTTTTTACTGCTTCATCCATAAGGTTAATACACATTATTACATTATTGGTTAATTCCATAACCTGATAAACCAAATTTAGATTTCGTTCGAGACAGGTAGCG
>CAZMYP010000068.1:0-6801 GCA_964570535.1 uncultured Herbinix sp. | reverse complement strand
GGTTAATTCCATAACCTGATAAACCAAATTTAGATTTCGTTCGAGACAGGTAGCGTCAGCAACGACTATAACTGCATCTGAGTTGCCAAAGCATATAAAATCCCTGGCTACCTCCTCTTCAACTGAGGAGGAGAAAAGAGAGTATGTGCCAGGAAGGTCAATTAAGATAAAATCCTTTTTATTATGACGAAATTCTCCTCTGGCGTTCACGACTGTTTTACCTGGCCAGTTTCCAGTATGCTGGTGTAGCCCTGTTAATGAGTTAAAGACTGTACTTTTTCCTGTATTGGGATTACCTGCCAAGGCAATTACATATTGATTTTCCTGTTTAACAACTTGGAATATATCTGTTAGTGCAGAGTTTTTAGTGGACTGAAATGTTAACCCCATACTTCCTCCATTAACTTATTCCTATTAGGGAAGCTTCTTCATTTCTAAGGGCTATCATTGCACCACGTATATTAAATACAGTAGGATCACCAGAAGGTCCCCTTCTTATAACCTCTACCTTTGCACCCTTTGTTAAGCCAAGGGCCAGCATTCTTTCTCTCAATATACCTGTTGAAGCAAGGTCCTCTACAGTAACAATACTTCCTACACAAGCATTATGAAGTCTTAACATATTAAAAACCTCCTGAATATATTATAACAATAATTTAGCTATGGTTAAAAGATTTAGCGCAAGCTAATATTATAATATGACGTTTACGGCTTATGGTTCATCGTTATATTTATAATTATTTATTTGATTTTGTTAGGATATTTCATTAAGAATCTTATAATATATATCGTCTACATTTGAGAAGTCCATTGCGTTAACATAGAAGGCTTCTAAATCATCATGCAGGAGTTTGGCCCGTTCTATATGGTTGCTAGCCATATCTATAAGCTCCTTGGCCTTATGAAGATGCAAGGACATTTGCTCCAATTCAGATTTTTTAATAGGCTTTTCTAAATCTTCCACAATATGCTGATTAGTATTATTTAACCAATGAAAGTCATTAACAGTTGTAACTGTAATACCTACAGATGGAAATATAATATGGTCTATCTTTTCAGGTGTTCTTATGGAGCAGTAGCAGGTTATATGCTCAATTCCCAAAGAAAGAGCAGTGTGATGAAGCTCTGATAAGATAAGACTTGAAGCTGCTCCCCACATATCAGGAATTGTGTATATTATGGTAGAAAGCGCCTTTATAGTCTCGCTAAAAAACACTGTTTTTCCCACAGAAACAGCACTTAAGAGTCGCTTCTTCTCTTTACCTGCTTTAGCACCTTTAATTTCTTTTAATATCTTATGGATAAAGTCATTAACAATAGTTTGGTTCACATATGATTTAGATATCTGAATATTATTATCCAGTAAAGCTGTCGCGGCACTTATACAAGCAGTAGCCATTTGATGACAATTGGCAATAGTATAACTTAATTGAATTATCTTACTTTTTTTATTAATTAGAACTGAATCATCCCAGCAATCAGCCATATTTATGATAACATCATAAGCACCAGGGTATCTGGGATCCATAATATGTGGTGCAGTTCCATCTACAATGGCTATCCCTGCATCATAATCAATAAATGCGTCAAGTGAACTGGGATCACTGGCACAATGGATAAACTCTAAGGAGTCATTTCTTTCCTCAAGGCTCTTAATAACTCTCTTCATAAGAGAACTTTTTCCGCTTCCAGGCCCTCCTTTGATAATGTACAGCCTTTTACTATTAACAGGATCTCTTAGCTCGTCAAATAGAGGTATAAATCCTCTTTTGGTATTACCTCCCAATAGAAAATGGATCGATTTTTTATCAGACATAGAATCACCTCAAAAATTATTTGTTATTAGTTTATGCTGTTCTGATAAAGATTACAAACAAAAACAAAAAACATTAATAGAAACATTAATAAAACTATTAGAAGCGCTAGATTATCTTGCATTTAAAGGGAAAAAATGATATGCTCATACAAGATTTTCTATGTGAAATTTAACTGAAAAGTATGGAGGGGTATTATGTTAGAAATATTAAAAGCAGCTTTACTTGGTATTATAGAGGGCATTACAGAATGGCTTCCTATTAGCAGTACAGGACATATGATTCTTGTAGAAGAATTTGTAAAATTAAATGTTTCAGAAAACTTTATGGAAATGTTTCGTGTTGTTATACAGCTTGGTGCAATTTTAGCTGTTGTAATATTATATTTTCAAAAGCTAAATCCTTTCTCACCAAAAAAATCTAGTCAAGAGAAGAAAAACACCATGAGTATCTGGTATAAGGTTATTATTGGAGTAATTCCTGCTGGAATCTTAGGAGTCTTATTTGATGATTGGTTTGATGAACATTTCTATAATTACATAGTAGTGGCAGTTATGTTGATTGTCTATGGTGTTTTATTTATTATGATTGAAAATAACAACAAGGGAAAAGAAACTAAAATAAATAATTTCAATGATTTATCATATAAAACAGCATTATTAATAGGTATAATTCAGATATTATCCTTAGTTCCAGGAACCTCACGCTCTGGAGTAACAATTCTTGGTGCAATAATGCTAGGTACCTCAAGATTTGTTGCGGCTGAATATTCTTTTTTCTTATCTATACCTATAATGTTCGGAGCAAGTGCATTAAAGCTGCTTAAATTCGGTTTTGACTTTACTGGAACTGAGATTTCAATATTAGCTACAGGTATGGTGGTAGCCTTTGTTGTATCGATTATAGCTATTAAACTCCTTATGAGCTATATTAAGCGAAATGATTTTAAAGTATTTGGTTGGTATCGAATTGTACTTGGAATATTAGTTTTGGGATACTTTATAATAAGCAAATAATTGAATAAGCATTTTTAATATAATAGGACGAACTTTCCTATATAAAAAGCGGACATAAAAGTCCGCTTTTTATATAGGATCTAAGTAGTAAATCTATCATTTAGTGTAGTTATCAAAATAGCCCTGTACATATACGATGGGAGTTCCCTTATCGCCACTTCCTGAAGTCAAGTCACATAAGGATCCAATTAAATCAGTAAGTCTTCTTGGAGTGGTTCCTTGGGAGGCCATATTCCCCGTCAAGTCTTCAGATTTGTTTCTAATACATTCTGAGATGGCTTCTTTTAATTCGTCACCTCGTAGATGGGAAAAGTCATTATCAGCAAGGTATTTAAGTTTAATCTCATTAGGTTGACCCTCAAGACCTGCAGTGTATGCGGGAGAAACAACAGGATCGGCCAGCTCCCATATCTTACCAATCGGGTCCTTGAAGGCACCGTCACCATATATCATAGCTTCAACATTTTTTCCTGTCAGTTCAAGAAATCTTTGGCTGATTCTATCTACAACTGATTGACAATCACGTGGAAAAAGCTTTACTGTATCCTCGGTAGCTTTATTACTTCCCAGAAGGCCGTAGGTTTCATTATAACCGCTGCCATCAACAGGAGAGGAGAGGATTTCATCCAAACCAATTATTGTCTTAGCTCCGGCATTCTTAAGTAATCTTTTGGTTCGATTTCTGGAATGAACATCGCAACAAAGTACATGCTTTGTATGCTTAAGTATTGCACGGCAATCATTTGCGAGAACAATTTCCACTTCGCAACCAGCATCTTGAACAATGCTTTTATAATATTCTATATAATCCACGCCTGTAAATGGATGCTTATAATATCCAAAAAGTTGACGATATATTTCTTCAGATAATACATCAGTCCATGGGTTAATTCCTTTTTCATCTAATATATCTAAATCAACAAGGTGATTTCCGACTTCATCGGAGGGGTAGCTAAGTAATAAAATAATTTTTTTAGCACCCTTTGCAATTCCCTTTAGGCAGATTGCAAATCTATTTCTACTTAATATTGGAAATATAACACCAATTTCATTATCACCGAATTTATTTTTGATATCGGAAGCAATATTATCTACAGATGCATAGTTTCCTTGGGCCCTTGCAACAACAGCTTCAGTTACAGCTACAATATCCCTATGGCCAATGTTAAAGTTTTCATATTTAGCAGCATCAAGTACACTTTTTACAACAATATCAACAATATCATCACCATCTCGTACAATGGGGGCACGGACCCCTCTAGATACAGTTCCTATATATCTTTCCATGACATTCGCTCCCTTAAAGTTATTCCTAAAAAAAGTTCTTTCTTAGTATGATTTATTTACTTGTATAGTATAGCATTATTTGAGACTTTAGTAAAACTAATAGTAATTATACATGACATAAGTAATACTTATGAAAATAGCACTAAAATCCAAATATTTTGGAATTCCAGTGCTATTTTTTGTTAAAAATTATTAAGTTTATTCATAGGGTTGAATAGTCTGGATGCTACCATCTTCGTTATGCTTTATCTCAGTAAATTTAACAGAACGCATGTGGTTGATGCCACCTGATAAGGTACAGTCATGATAGAACAAATACCATTTACCTTTAAACTCTACAATGGATTGATGAGTTGTCCATCCTAAAACAGGCTCTAAAATTCTACCCCTGTAAACAAATGGTCCTTTTGGATTATCACTAGTTGCATAAACAATATAATGTGAAGAACCTGTTGAATAGGAGAGATAATAAGTTCCATTATGTTTATGAACCCATGGTGCTTCAAAGAAACGCCTGTCCTCATCTCCAGCAAGAAGGGGATTGCCATTCTCGTCAAGAATCTTAAATTCTACAGGATCTTCTGCAAATGTTAGCATATCATCACTCATAGTCGCTACAACCGGTCCAAGAGCTACTTCATCGGGGAGCTGAGGACCAGCTTCATCAACAAAGGATCCAGTCTGCCATTTTTCTAGTTGTCCGCCCCACAGTCCACCAATGTACATATATGCTTTACCATCATCATCTACAAGAACCGCAGGATCTATGGAGTAGCTTCCTGGTATATAATTTGGTTCAGGGGTAAATGGACCAGCAGGGTTCTTAGCAGTAGCAACGCCGATTCTAAAGATTCCCTTCTTATCCTTTGCAGGAAAGTAAAAATAATAGGTGTCATTCTTAAATGCAGCATCCGGAGCCCACATTCTTTCACTGACCCAAGGTACATCCTTCATATGCAGGACTTGTCCGTGATCTACTACAGGAGCATCAATATCATCCATAGATAATACATGATAATCCTCCATTCGATATTGAGAACCGTCGTCATCAGAGGCACCATCATGCTCCAGATCGTGGGAAGGATAGATATATATCTTATCTTCGAACACGTGAGCCGATGGATCAGCAGTATAAATATGTGTAACTAATGGTTTGTTCTGACTGGCGTGCTTATTCATATTAATTTCTCCTTGTGTAATATATTTATTTTTAATTATACTATAATTAATTATATCAAGGATTTATAAACATTCAAGGATGTATTTGCTATCATTATATAAATAAATATATATAAAGCTATATTTTATTTAATATAAGTTTTACCACAGTAAATAACATGATATAATGACTTATAATAAGCAAAATTGATATTATAAGCAAAACAAGGGGGTGTATAATGAAAAAGAAATCATGGAAATACATACTTGTATCAATACTTATACTGACAGTAAGTGTATCAGCTAGTCATGTTAAAGTAACCGGAGAGGTAAAACCCATAACTGAAGCTAATGAGCAGCTTAAGGGAATTACTGAGGAAGAAAAGCAAACCCTGGAAAATCTCTTTATCCTATCACAGGAGATAGAAGAAATGGAAAGAGAAGAGATAAGGATTACAAAAGAAATAGAAGGCCTTATTTATGATATAGAAAACCTTGATAAATCAATTATAGAAGAGCAGGAGTATTATGATTTTTATCTAAATCTATTAGAAAAGGTTTTAATTAGTTACCAAAGAGGAGGACCAACCTCTTATTTTGATATATTATTAAAGGCTGAAAACCTAACAGTATTTATTAAAAGCTTAAATCTAATTAAAGATATATCAAGAAACACAGGAGACCTTCTAGCTTCAGTTGAAGAAAGTAAGAAGAGTTTGGAGGATAATAGAAGGACCCTATCAGATAGTAAAGATTTATTGGAGGTTAAAAGGGAAGAACTTCATGAACCAATAATGTCTAAAAAAAATCTTGTTGAGGAACAGGAGGCATATTTGGATTCCCTGGCTGATAAAAAAGAATTATTTGAAGAACATCTTAATAGCCTGCAGCTTATGTGGGATAATCTAAAGGTACTATTTTCTGAAACAGTAGATGAATTTTCACGTATAATTGGTGAAGGACATTTTGCCATGGAGGACCTAAACTTAAAAATAGGTTTTTTCTCAGTAAAGGGTGCTATTCATGAAGAAAGATTTAACCAAATAATTAATGATAATTCTACTTTGTCAGAGATGAAATTTACCTTTGGACAGGAGGGAGTTATAATTGAAGTGCCTGAAAACAATTTGGTTTTAGAGGGTGAATTTGTAGTCAAAGGGAATGCTTCATTAGAATTTATACCTCGAGGTGGTACTTTTTATAATATGGCTTTAGAAATGGAGTCTATTAATGAGTTGTTCAAAATGGGCCCAATGATTATCGATTTTGAACGGGTTGCTGGAGATTTAGTTACAATAGAAATTAAACTAGAAGATGTATATACAGAGAATGGATATATTAATTTTACCATAGAAACCGGTTTTGGTTTCTATTAGAGACCGGTTTTGGTTTCTATTAGAGACCGGTTTTAGCATAAATAAGCAGAGGGACAAGGAGGAAGAATTTTGATTATAGCAAGGGATGTATCATTAATGTATCCGGATAAAACTCAGGCCTTATATGATGTTAACCTAGAGATAAAGCCG
>CAZMYP010000067.1:11764-12695 GCA_964570535.1 uncultured Herbinix sp. | reverse complement strand
CTTCTTTGTTTACAAAACTCATTTCCATATCTATTTGGGTAAACTCAGGTTGTCTATCTGCTCTTAAATCTTCATCTCTAAAGCATTTTGCAATCTGAAAATACCTATCATAGCCTGCACACATTAATAGCTGTTTGAAGAGCTGTGGAGACTGAGGAAGTGCATAGAAATTACCCGGATGTACTCGGCTTGGAACTAGATAATCCCTTGCTCCTTCCGGTGTACTCTTGGTCAGCATAGGAGTCTCTACCTCTAGAAATCCTTCTTCTGATAAAAATTGACGAGTAATATTGGCCACCTTACTTCTAAGAATAAGATTTCTCTGGAGATCAGGTCTACGAAGATCCAAATAACGATATTTGAGCCTTAACTCCTCTTTAGTCTTACTATTCTCATCAATAGGGAAAGGAGGGGTTTCAGCTTCAGAAAGTATCCGTATATCAGTTGCTCTGATTTCTATATCTCCTGTTTCTAAATTATCATTTACAGCACCAGACCTGGCTTCCACCTTACCGGTAACAGCTATAACATACTCACTTCTGATCCGCTCTGCCTTAGCAAAGCCTTCACTTCCTACATCATTTTGCTCAAATATAATCTGTAAAAGGCCAGAACGATCTCTTAAATCAACAAAGATAATTCCTCCTTTATTTCTGTTTTTTTGTACCCATCCCATTACAGTAATAGTTTCTCCAATATTACTCTTGGATAATTCTGTACATCGGTGGCTTCTACTTAAGCCCTTCATCGACTCTGCCATATATTCTCAATCTCCTTTTATATTCTTATTTGCTAATTAACCTGATAATCAAAGCATTTCCTATTGCAGGTTCTAGGCCTAACCACATTGGTGCCTACCCTTACATGTTCAGGATGAGCAATGTATGCCTTATAAGCCTCATCACTAACAAAAACCATATCCAAAAGAATA
>CAZMYP010000067.1:3325-11754 GCA_964570535.1 uncultured Herbinix sp. | reverse complement strand
CATCAATAGAAACGATACCCTCGATAAGGTTCTTAAGATTCTCAAGCTCTTCCTTAATCTCCTTAGCATACTCTTTATTCTCTTCCTCTGTGAACTCTTCCCTAAAATCCCATGCTACAATATGTCTAATCATACTGTTTCCTCCTTAAACTCTATTATATTGTTTTTCCTTTATGTTCAACTTCAGTCATCTATTTGTGCCATAAATGGAGATGCTGGGAGGTCTTCTCTATTATAGAGATTAGCTCCCTCAGGGTTATCTGCCCAACCATAGCGCACCTTCTCAGGCTTAGGTATAGTTGAACAGGATACAATCACACTGTCATCCTCTATTACAGCTTGGGCAGGATAGAATATACCATCCTTACCACAGACCTCGAAGGTTTCCAATTTATCGCCCTTTATTATAAGTCCGCTTCCAGTATAATCAAAGTCAAGTCTTACCTTATTATCCTCTATAGTCATTTCTTTATAGATTGGTCCGCTACATACATTAGCTTCACCATGAACAAAGTTCAATGCCCAAAGAGCAAGCCTTTCTCCTACTGTCTTCTTATCCCATGGATGAATATCATTATACATACCTACATCAATAATAACAGACATACCTGTATTAGCCAGCCTCATAAGCTTTCTCTGTGCCTCTCGAACCTGTGCATATCCGCTTTCTTCAGGTTCAATTCTCCAAGGACAATAATTGGCAAGCTGTACATAGTAGAAAGGAAAGTCTCCCTGCTGCCATAGCCTACGCCAATCACTTATTACGGTCTCAAGGAGTTCCTCATAATCATAGGGCTCTCCTGTATTTGACTCGCCCTGGTACCATAGGACTCCCTTGATGGAGTAGTTACGTAAAGGATAAATCATTCCATTATATAGTCCTATGGGCCTGTACTCCAAGAAGGTGGTTGGGCCCTGTGGCCTTATAATATTACCTACTTTGTATTTCCAGGTTCCCGAAAGATCTATCTGTTCTTCTCCAACCTTTATATAATAGGGCATATTCTCAACAAAGCCACCTATATCCTGAGTCATAATGGTCCGTACTGTAATAATGTTTTTACCAGCTTTTAAAAGGCCCTTAGGTATACTATATCTTCTTGGTGGATATAAATAATCTGTATTACCAACCTTCGTGCCATTAATATAGGTCTCATCAGCATGAATAATAGTACCAAGAAGCAGTTTTCCTTCCCTAGCTGCCATATGCTCAGGTAGAGTTATTTCCTTCCTAAACCAAACAGAACCTCGTATAGGCTCTAACTCTGTACCTCGAAAGCTGGCGGGAAGTTCCATATGGTTCCAGTCCTTATCATTATACTCTTCACTATACCATGGTAGCTGCTTATTCTTTAGGCCTTCATCTTTTTTATATAACTCACGGTACCAATTAAAATTGTCATCAGTTTCTTGCTTTATTTTATTTTCTATATAGGAATCATCCTTAGACAAGCTAATAAGTTCATGAAATCTCTCAAAACTCAATAAAGAATTTTCACTAATCCAAGCTTCTGCAGGGGTTCCTCCTATTGCTGTAAATAGTAAGCCAATTGGCACTTCATATTTATCATAAAGCTTTTTGGAAAAGAAATATCCAACTGCACTAAAATCATATACCGTTTCAGGTGTAACTGGCACCCAGCTACCTCCACTAAGCTCATCCACTGGACTATGAAAATCATATATCATTGGTACAGTAAACTGTCTTATATTGGGGTAACAAGCATCCCTCACCTCATTTTCAAATAAATCAAGAGTTCTACCAACTGGTAATTGCATATTAGATTGACCTGCCAGTACCCATACGTCTCCTACAAGAACATCCTTGATGGTTTTTTCTTCACCACCGTGATTAATGATCATATCATAGGGTCCAGCTGGCTCTAAACCACTTAATAGAATATTCCATGATCCGTCTTCACTAACTATTGTACTATAATCCTTGTTTGAGAAGTTTAGCTGCAACCCTTCCCCGGGAATTCCTCTACCACAGATATTCACATTGGAATCTCTTTGTAGCACCATACCATTACTGATTAAAGGGGAAAGCCACAATTTAAAGTTATTATTATCACTCATAGGTATCCTTTCTTTATTTACAGCAAGCATCTTAGACCCTGTAAATACTTATAGGCTTTCTGCTATTTTATCTAATTCAACCTCTATCTGATCACCAGTTTCCATATTTTTTATATTAGCCTTACCCTTGATTAATTCATCCCCACCAATTATTACAGTGTTTTTTGCACTGATTTTATTGGCATATTTCATCTGGGCCTTTACACTTCTATTTAAATAATCCGTCTCAATAATGAAACCAGCCTTTCTTAATTGGGAAACCATCTTATAGGCAGCAGCCCTTGATTCCTTACCTAGTATTCCTACATACAAATCAACTGGCGGTTCCGAAGAAAGCTCAACTCCCTCAGTAGCCAGCTCATTTATAATGCGTTCTATACCAAAACCAAAGCCCACTGCAGGAATATCCTGTTTTTCATCTATCTCATGAACCAGATTATCATATCTACCACCGCCGCATAGGGTAAATCCCTGGGCATTGATAAATTCAAATACTGTCTTTGTATAATAATCCAAGCCCCTGACAATCCCAGTATCTATCTCAAATGGAATGTTCATATCCACCAGTAAACTCTGCAGTTCATCAAAATGCTCCTTACATTCATCATCAAGATAATCAATCGTTCTTGGTGCACCCTTCATGATTTCATGGCAGGTTGGTACCTTGCAATCCAAAGTTCTCAAGGGATTTTTCAACATTCTTTCTTTACATGTGCCACATAGTTCATTTTCATGTTTCTGAAGAAAGCCTAGTAAAGCTTCATTAAAGCTCTTTCTACAATTCTTACAGCCAATGCTATTGATATGAAGCTTAGCACCCTTTAGTCCAAGCTCATTTATAAAATCTGTTAAAAGATTGATAAGCTCCACCTCAGCAAGAGGACTTTCTGATCCAAAGAACTCAACACCAAACTGGTGATGCTGTCTTAGTCTTCCACTTTGGGGATTCTCATAACGAAATGCCTGAGTAATATAAAATAGCTTGGTTGGCTGGCTATCAGCATACAGACCATTCTCAAGATAAGCTCGAACAGCCCCAGCAGTTCCTTCAGGCTTTAGAGTAATGCTTCTATTTCCCTTGTCCAAGAAGGTATACATCTCCTTCTGAACAACATCTGTAGTTTCTCCTACACCTCTTTCAAACAAGATTGTATGCTCAAAGGCAGGTGTGATAACCTCCTTGATATTATATACCTTACATAGCTTTCGTGCCATTTCTTCTATAATGGTCCTTTTATACATGGTTGAACCATACCAGTCCTGAGTTCCTCTTGGTTTCTGTGTTATCATAATAATCCTCCCAACCTTTAACATATCATAAATGTTTATCACATTATAAAGCCAATTATTAAATAGTTCAATACAATAAATTATCTGTGAATTTATATCCCTGGATTACTGGAAATAAAATCTTTCTTTCTCTTTATCATTTCATCTATTCTACCAATGTAGTCTTTAAGACTCTTAACATTATCAACTCGCTCAACAAAGTGCTCCTTATGAGATACGAACTTAGACATCCCACCAGCCCCTAAGGCTAGTATAGTTTGCCTTTCCTCCATAATCAAAATATTATAGAGTCCTTCTTTTCCATATCTTGCATATCCTATATTCTCAAGATTATCTGCCATATTCTTTTGTCTATAAAGATAATATGGCAGATAATTATTATCATTAGCAAACTCCATGGATAATTCCATCATTTTCGTTACATTCTGTCCATGAATGGCTTTATAGCTTTCCTTTTCATCACAAAGTCTTGAGCCTCGCTTTATAGCTAATGTATGAACTGTCAGACTGTCTGGGTCAAGCTCTTTTATCCTGGCAAGAGTATTTTCTACATCCCTAGGTGTTTCCCCTGGTAGTCCAATAATTATATCCATATTGATATTGTCATGACCTATTTCCCTGGCAAGCTTAAAGGCCTCATAGACCTCCTCTATGGTATGTCTTCTTCCTATTAAGTCTAAGGTCCTTTGTTCCATGGACTGAGGATTGATAGAGATTCTATTGACTCCCCATTTCTTCAAGACCTCCAGCTTCTCCCTAGTAATACTATCAGGACGTCCTGCCTCTACGCAGAATTCCCTAACATAAGTAAAGTCATATAGTTCTCTGGTTAGGCCCAGCAATCTATCCAGCTGTCCTGCTGATAAAGTAGTAGGGGTCCCTCCTCCAAAGTAAACAGTAGTAAGCTTTTTGTTAGGGAAGCAGGTTGCACCGTATCTGATTTCTGTCTCTAAGGCAGATATATAGCTTTCTACCAAATCCTTGTGGCTTTCCACAGAATAGGAGGTAAAGGAACAATAGAGGCAGGTGCTTGGACAAAATGGAATCCCAACATATAAGCTATATCCATTTTTATAATTCAGCTCATCAAGAAGTTTTATCTCCCTTTTTGCTATAAGGATACTTATGTTAATTTTCTCCCTGGAGCAAAGGTATTCCTCCTCCATTCGCTTATAAATATCTTCCTCAGCCATCCCCTTCTCAAGCATTTCATATATAAGCTTAGTGGGCCTGATACCAATAAGAATCCCCCATGGAAGCTCCTTTTTACTTAATGTAGAAAGCATTCCATAAAGCTGGCGCCTTAAGACATTTTTAAATTCAGATCTTTGTTTGATATCATATGGAGTCTCAGAAAAGGTTCTAATAACACCTTCATTGCTATCTGTAATTGTAATCTCTATTTTACTTAAACTAATTTCTATTCTTATACAATAATTAGCGGAAACACTATGTTCAGCAAATAAAATCTCCTCCTGAGGGTAAAATGACTTTACAATCGGGTAGATATCATTTTTATATGCTATATCTGATAGAATAATCTGAATCATTCTTACTCCTGTGCTGCAACAGCAATTCTATAAATATGGGTTATTACGGTTCTCATGGCCAATGGTTGTAGGTCTTCCATGACCTGGATATACCTCTATACCTTCTTCAAGTATCATAAGCTGATTATTAATAGAGGATACTAATTCATGGTGGTTTCCTGTAGGTAGGTCAGTTCTTCCTATACTCTCAAAAAACAAGGTATCCCCTGAAAATATAATTCCTTCATCCGGAAGATAGTAACAAACTCCTCCGCCAGTATGACCTGGTGTAAATATGACCCTCCAGGATAAACCTGCTACCTGAAACTCTTCCTGATCCTTTAGTAAAATATCAGGCTTAACTCTTATCTCCATCCCCATATATGATGATGCATTTAACTGGGGATCTCCTAGTAACGCCAGCTCATTCTCGTGAGAATAAATAGAGGCCTTGGTTATTCCCTTAAGCTCACAAGCTGCTGATATATGGTCAAAATGACCATGGGTAAGTAGTATTCCCTTACATTCCAGGTCATTTTCTTGTAGATATTTTTCTATTACATCTGCCTCATCACCGGGATCAATTACAATCACCTCTGAAGACTTAGGTTTTTTAACAATATAGCAATTGCTATGGACCATTCCCAAAACCATTGTCTTTATATGAATACTTCTCATACTATACCTACTTCCTATACTATTGTTTATGAAATCAGCCTGCTGTCCGCTCTATATCCAATACGCTTTCCACATTACGAAGCTTTGATATAATCTCATTAAGCTGCTCAACCCCATTAATTTCAAAGCCTATGCTTATAGTAGCTGTACCCTGCTTACTAGTTCTTACATTCATAGAAAGTACGTCAATTTTATTCTCAGTTAATACCTTGGATATGTCTACAAGGACACCCGTCCGGTTATTAGCATAAATCTTAATCTCTGCAGGATATACTCCTGTTTCTTTGCCAACAGTTACATCCCACTCTGCATCAAGGAGCCTTGCACGGTCTTCCTCTGGCACATTAATTACATTAATACAATCGGTCCTATGGATGGATATTCCTCTACCTCTGGTAACAAAGCCAATGATTTCATCCCCAGGAACAGGGCTACAACATTTTGAAAAACGTACTGCTAAGTCTTGTATTCCCTTTACCACAATACCGCTTTTTGACTTTTTCTTATTCAGCTTATAATCTCTATTATCTGTTATTGATTCTAGAATGTTGTCATCAGTTATTTCTATTTTATTCTTTTTTCTATACTCTTCATAAAGTCGGTTAACAACCTGGCTTTCCTTTAGTCCACCATGTCCTATGGCTGCCAGTAGTGAATCCCAATCCTTGAAGCCATATTTTCTCATTATTACAGAGATATATTCTGGTTTCATCAGGTCGCTAAGAATAATATTTTTATGCTTACAATAGCTAGTAATCAGTTCCTTACCCTTACTTGTATTATCTTCCTTTAAAACAGATTTAAACCATTGATTAATCTTATTCTTTGCTTGAGTACTCTTAACTATAGATAACCAATCACGGCTTGGCCCCTTGGAGTTTTGTGAAGTCATAATTTCAATTCTATCACCATTTTGAATAACATAATCAATTGGCACTAGCTTCCCATTAATCCTGGCACCAACCATCTTATTACCAACAGCGCTGTGAATACTATAAGCAAAATCTATTGTATTAGATCCTGTGGGAAGAGTCTTTACATCACCTGTAGGAGTAAATGCATATACACTATCTGAAAATAAATCAAAGTCATTTTTAAGTAAGCTTAAAAATTCCTTATTGTCCGAAAGATCCCGTTGCCATTCCAAAACCTGACGCAGCCAGGTTAACTTCTCCTCCTCAGCATTAGAAGAGGTACCCCTTCCATCAAATGCCTCCTTATACTTCCAATGGGCTGCAATACCATATTCAGCAGTTCTATGCATGTCATAGCTTCTTATCTGAACCTCAAATGGCTGCCCCTTAGGTCCAATCAGTGTTGTATGAAGAGACTGGTACATATTGGGTTTTGGCATAGCTATATAATCCTTAAATCTGCCCGGAATTGGCTTATACATTTCATGAATAACACCCAGTGCCGCATAACAATCCTTTAAGGAATCTACAATAATACGGACAGCAAACAAATCATATATTTGGTCTAATGTTTTATTTTGATTTACCATCTTCTTATATATACTAAAGAAATGCTTAATTCTACCATCAATTTTAGCAGGAATCTCTGCCTCATCTATATGAGTTCTAACCTCATCTACAATAATTTCAATATAAGCTTGCCTCTCGCTCTTTTTAGAAGATATCTTTTCAGCAAGTTCCTTATATACATCAGGTTCAAGATACTTTAAAGATAAATCGTCCAGCTCCACCTTAATCTTTGATATACCTAGCCTCTGGGCTATGGGTGCATAGATATCCATGGTTTCTCTGGCAATTTCCTTTTGCTTTTCATCTCTCATATATTTAAGTGTTCGCATGTTGTGTAGCCTATCAGCCAACTTAATTAGGATAACTCTAATATCCTTGGCCATAGCAAGGAACATCTTTCTAAGGTTTTCAGCTTGAATTTCAACCTTATCCATAGAATAGTTCAATTTGGTAAGCTTTGTAACACCATCTACTAGTAAGGCAATTTCCTCTGAGAACATCTCAGAAACCTGGGCAATAGTAAAATCAGTATCCTCCACCACATCATGAAGAATTCCTGCAACAATACTTTCTTTGTCTAGCTCCAGCTCCGCTAATATATTGGCAACACAAAGGGGATGAACAATATAAGGCTCTCCTGATTTTCTTAATTGATCCTTATGTGCATTTAAAGCCAAATGATATGCCTTTTCCAGCATAGAGATATCTGCAGACGGATGGTATGAAATAACCCTATCTATCAGCTGCTTATATAGCTGTTCAGGGGAAGTAAAGTCCGCCGGCACAGAGGTAGCCGCCGGTCTATTTAGTATTCCTTGATTCATAATATCATCCATATCCATAATATCACCACCTGCATCTTGACATTTTATATTAACTTAATTTCCTTCATATTGTATAACTGCTTCTACATCGTAACCGGTTAGTTTTTCTCTTCCCTTTAAGCCCTTAAGCTCCATTAAGAAGATAATCTTTATAACCTCTCCCCCAAGCATTTCAATTAGCTTGGTAATTGCTTCGATAGTACCACCAGTGGCTATCAAATCATCTATTATTACAACCTTTTGTCCTGGCAATATAGCATCCTTATGAATCTCTATTGTAGCCTTACCATACTCTAGTTCATAATCCATTGAAATGGTCTCACAAGGGAGCTTTCCCTTCTTTCTTACGGGAATAAATGCCTTATTCAGATTATAGGCAATCGGTACTCCAAAGATAAATCCCCTTGATTCAGGACCTACTATAAGGTCAAAATCTATATCCTTTATGAACTCTTGCATCTGGTCTACTGCAAGCTTAAGTCCATCCTTATTCTGCAAAATACTAGTTACGTCACGGTATATAATACCAGGCTCCGGAAAATCCG
>CAZMYP010000067.1:0-3315 GCA_964570535.1 uncultured Herbinix sp. | reverse complement strand
TACATAATCCTCTAACTTCTTCATCTCACACCTAAACCTTTCTAATAGGCTAAATCTTGACCTTCAGCCCTCTTATAGATGAATATTATATCACTTCCGACAAAGCTTCGCAAAGCTTTATTCAATATTATAGAATAAAACTATATAATACTGCCTCTGTTTCTATTTATTCTCACTATAAGGTTTATATTTCTTGTCTTTCGCTATCTATAATTCTGTATAATTAGCTGCACACTTTTATAACCGTTATATTCATTTAATTTTGGATAATATGTGATAGTAAGTTTTATCTTAGTGCCTCTTCCAGTCTTTAAACACTGGACCTCTTCTGACCCATAGGTGTCACTTATATAGGTGAAGAATCCATCTACATCCCCAAAATAAAGGGCATCCATCTCTCTGCCATAGGCATTTTTAACCCGAAATCGTATACCGTTTGACCTTTTTCCGATTACCAAGAGAGATTTAATAGTTAAATCCTTCTCAACAAATAAGGGCTTGGCATTTCCATTTCCAAAGGGCTCCAAAAGCCCTAGCTCCTTAACCAGCTCCTCCGAAATGTATCCAAGAGGAAGTAAAACATCAATCGTAACCTTAGGCCTAAGCATTTCCTCTGTCACTGGAGGATTTTCATTTAGGGCCTTTCTTAATAGTTCAATATTTTCAGGAAGTAGAGAAAGGCCTGCTGCCATGGGATGACCTCCAACCTTTATCATAAGCTCTCTGTTTTTAGATAGCTCCTCTATCATATTATAGCCTTCTATGGATCTACCTGAGCCCTTTATTCCATCCTGTGCATTAGTCAAAACCAAGGTGGGCCTATAATACCTCTCACGTATCCGTCCTGCTATTATACCTGCTATGCTCTCATGGCAATCTCCAAGATATATCACAAGGATCTTATCCTGCAGCATATTCTCTTCCTCAATCAGCATAATAGCCTTTTCTACATGCTCTGCTGTCATATCCTTACGGATAACATTTAATTTAAAAACCTCATTAGCCAGCTCTACTGCTTCATCTCTTGTATCAGACAATAAAAGCTTAATACCCTTCATAGCCGAATCCAATCTTCCAGATGCATTTAGACAGGGGCCTATTATAAAGCCCAGATGATAAGCCATAAGCTGCTCCTTATTAATCTGGCAAACCTTCATCAAAGCAAGCAATCCTATGTTTGAAGTGTTTCTAAGAAAGGAAAGCCCATTATTTACAATAATCCTATTCTCATCTACTAACTCCATTACATCACATACTGTAGCTATTGCAGTATAAGAAATAAGCTCTTTTTCATATTCTGACATACTTTTATCTGATGCATCTGCATACCCATACCTGCTTAATAAGGCAACGCTTAATTTGTAAGCAACAGCCCCGCCGCATAGGCCCTTATAAGGATATGTACAATCTATTCGCTTGGGATTAATTATGGCATCAGCTTCTGGTAATACATCACCCTCCTCTAACTGTTGCGGGTTGTGATGATCAGTTATAATAACAGTTATACCGTATTCCTTAGCCCTTTTAATCTCATCTATTGCAGTAATTCCATTATCGCAGGTTAGTAGGATATCCACTTGTTCATTATAAGCATCCTCCACCATACGAGCATTTATACCATAACCATCATTTATCCGATCTGGTATCTGGTAATCCACTTTGGCACCAAGGATTATAAGGGTACGATATAAGATATAGGTTGCCACAACACCATCAACGTCATAATCCCCAATAATACGAATTCGTCTTCCCTCATCAATCTTTTTCTGAAGAATGTTACATGCCTCCTCCATATCCTTTAAAAGAAAGGGATTATATAGATTATCCAGGCTTGGATGCAAAAATGTATCAATTTCCTCAGGTGTTTCCAGATCCCGGTTAACCAAGCACCTGGCCATTACCTCACTAACCTTGAATTTATCCATAATTAACGCAAAGTCAGCTTTTTTATTTTTTATAACCCAATTTTCCAAAATTCCTCCTATGAAGGTTCACATGCTCTTGCTTACCTACCTGTTTTCAATATCCTTAATCTTATGATACACAGCTTCTGCAAGTGCCGAATGTCCCTTAGAATCCAAATGAATAGCATCCTTATCAGTTGCTTTTGCATAATCTGCTCCATCCATAAAGCTACAGCCATATTTGTCTGCCAGTTTTTTGTACTCTGCTGCCAGCTTTCTAGATTTTTCAGCTCCCTTTAGGCCTCCGAAGGATTCACAATACTCTGAATTAATTATTGCATTACTAATATGGATTGGAGATATTATCAGTATTTCTTTATTGTAAACCTCTGGATCACGAAGGGTCTTAATAAGCTGTTCCAAGCCATATGCAATGTCTCTTACTGAAGCATTAAACTGCTCCTTTGTATCATTGGTACCAAGCATAATAATCACCAAATCAAGAGGCTTATTGGTAGCAATGCTTACCTTTAGATAGAGACTTCCATTGACATTTTCCATGTTCTTGTCATCATATACTGTTGTACGACCATTAAGTCCTTCCTCAATCACATAATATCCCATGCCCAAATGCTTCCGCAACAGCCTTGTCCATCTTGTATTCTCATTATATCTGCCTCCATTGCCTGGGATAAAACCATAGGTATTAGAATCACCAAAACACATTATATTTTTAAACATGCCCTTTACCTCTCTATAGAATTATTTTCTATTACTTTTTCTTTATCATAAAATATCTAATTTTATTAACTCTTATATTTTTATATACTATCATATTAAATAAGCTTTGTTAATATTTGAATTTATGTTTTTATCTAATAAAGCAATTAAATTTATATAAGTCGAATATTTATTATTGTATATCCATGGTGTAGTATGGTATAATCTATCATATCGTTATTAAAACTACTTAACGCCATGTTAGTAACAAAACCCATGGCAGAATCAGTAGCATATTAAGAATAGAAAGGGTATGGAGAATGATATGAAGGATTTTGTTATTACTACAGATACAACCTGTGATTTACCTAAGGAATATCTAAAACAACATAATATAAAAGTAGCTCCTCTATATTTTAGCTTTGACAATATAATATATGGTGATAAAAATGATATGGAACCAAAGGAATTCTATGATAAGATGCGTAGTGGAATTATGCCTACGACAATGGCGGTTAACCCTGATACAGCCAAGAATATTTTTACTGATTTATTAGACAAAGGCTACGATATTCTCCATATTGCATTCTCCTCTGCCCTAAGTGGTAGCTGCTCTGTCGCTGAAACTGTTGCTAGAGACCTTTGTGATGAAATACCTGGGGCCAAGATAAAGGTTATTGATTCATTATGT
>CAZMYP010000066.1:0-12714 GCA_964570535.1 uncultured Herbinix sp. | reverse complement strand
AACGCCTGCGTCAGGTTTATCTTGATGAAGCCAAGCAGAAAATCAAATTGTTTGACCTTGTTGTAAGAATTATTAAAGACTTCTTACCAGAATTGATAAAGGCATCCCCAAAATTCATTCGTGAATTATTGGATTACAAGCTTCTCAACAAAGAAGATTTGCCGCTAGAACGCGATTTTAATCGTTATAAAGACAGATAAGTAACTATGAACAATTATATAAGGCAGAATGAAATTCTGACACTCTGAAGCAGAGAAAACAAATAACAAACTGAAGCCTTTTTTGGAAGGAAGGGTTTCGATATGTTAAATTTTGATAAAACGTTGAAAGAAGCAATCATTCATGATATCCTAACGGTATCAGAAGTGGATGAGATGTTGAAAATGACACGTAGAAAATTAGTAGAACAAACACATCCATATGTTATAGACAGCCGTTCTAATGGCAGAGTAATCACTACAGTAAGGGAGGAGGGAAAGTTAAAGCAGATATCCTCAGGAACTGAGGATGAGATGATAGATAAGCTTTATAGATTCTATTTCGAAAACAAGAAAAATCTGACCTTAAATGACGTTTACCCCAGATGGAAAGAAGAACGCCTGACGGATGAAAACGTAAATGTAAAGTCGGTTAGACGTTATAACCAACTCTGGATTAAATATTACAAAGAGAATCCTATCATTAATGTTCCTATTTCCAGAATAACTACGAAAATCCTCAATGATTTTTTCAATACAATCATTACAAAATTTCGTCTTTCTAACAAAGAATATAACAACATGAAAAGCATTATGATTGCATTACTTCGGATAGCTATTGATGATGAAATTATAATAGAGAATCCAATGAATGGAATCTATATCAAATCTAAATTTCGTGCAATTAGAAAGAAAAATGATGGCTCAAAAGTATATCTGAATGATGAATATGAATTCCTGGATAATTGTCTCGAAGAAGCAAATACGATAGAAGCTCTATGCATTCAGTTTTTATTTCAAATTGCGGTGCGAATTGGAGAAGGGGTTGCGGTGAAATTCTCAGATGTTGAGTACGATAAGATAGCAATTCAGAGAATGGAAGAGAGAGTAGTTCTTGCTGATGGAGAAAATTTTAAAAGTGGAGGTGTTCAAATAGTGGAGCACCTCAAAAAGGAAAACAGCTCAGAATATCGTTTTATTCCTCTTACTGACAAAGTAAAAGAAATCATTCGGAAAGCAAAAGTTCTAAATCCGGATAGCGAATATATCTTTGCTAGAGAGGTAGAACGATTAACAGCAAGAGCAGTAACCTATTGGCTTAGTAAGTATTGCAGAGAAGCAGGAATTACATATAAAAGTCCACATTGTACAAGAAGAACCTCTGCAAGTCGTTTGAATTCAGCAGGAATGCCTTTGGATAAGATAAGGGATATTCTTGGACAAGTAGATGATAGAACCACTCTTGGGTATATTTATAACCCGAATACAGAACAAGAGAACTTGGATATTATGAATAAAGCTCTGAATAAGAGCAATAACAAGAACAAGTAAGCGCATAATATGCGTTGCACATACCGTGCACATATCAGCGCAACAAAAAATCCCTTGAAAATCAAGGGATTACGTAAGCACGAGACGAGATTCGAACTCGCGACGTCCTCGCAGTGTCTTTGCTCAATAAAGTACATTTCGCAAAGTCACGGGAAGAACAAGAATCTCGGCGTGAGAGCCTCCATTCTTGTTCTTCCAAGGTTCACTCTGTGAGAGTACGAATCTGATCTAATATTTGAAAAAGAAAAAAGTCCATCCTATCGGATGAACCTTTTTCTTTTTAAGCACGAGACGAGATTCGAACTCGCGACCCTCGCCTTGGCAAGGCGATGCTCTACCACTGAGCCACTCGTGCATATTATGATGTGCTAATCTGTTTTCCGAGCACATGTCATAATATACTATATTAATTTGGGTTTGTCAATACCTCAATAATTAAATTTTTTAATTTTTCTTATATTATATATTGCATAAAAAAATCAGTTTATTGATATGGTGAAGACATATTCGTTGTTTTGGAATGATTTGTTCTTTATTGAATCAGATTTTGTCATTTTGGCATCAATCCAGAGCTCGTCAGCAGCTATCAATAAGTTGGCAAGCATTATTCCCATATCAATCATTTTTAACTTATCCAAGGGCTTTGCAAACCAAGAATTTTTCTTTGTGAAGACATGGATCCGATTCTTATATACAACAAAACGCCAAGGTTGGCTATTAATGCTGGAAGGAGCAATTAGCGATGCTTCTAATAGTCTTCTTATATCTGAGGAGACCTCTTCTTTATATACCACAAGTTCGTTTTCAGGTGAACGCTTTGCAAGGGAAGGGTCTCTATATAGGGGCTCCTTAGGCTTGCCAAAGGCAAGAGCTATCACATAGTCAAACTTCATAGTCTGTTTAAGACCCCAACCAGGGCTGGCAGTACCAAGGTAACAAGAGCCTAGTCCCTTGGTTCCCATATATAGACTTAGCTGCTGCATTATAAATCCTGCATTTAGCAAGTAATCGTCTTTTTTCTCGGAAGATAGGCAGATGTAATAAGGTGCTTTAACGGCAAAGGGTCCATTAAAGCCTTGGTTTTCTTCTATATTACTTACCAACTTAAATTCTATCTTTATATCATTAATAAGCATAGGCAAGCTGTCGGCAAATTTAAGGATGTCTTCAAGGTCTTCCCAATCAATTCTTTCCTGATAATATTTTCTGATGCTTTTCCTGGAAAATATCACATCAAACATATTCATATAAGCTACCTCTCTTTACTGGATTAATGCCCGTTTTTCTAACTCTCTTTTTCTATAATATAAGGGGGAGATTCCATAGTACTTTTTAAAAAGTTTACTGAAATGGTATACATCTTCATAACCAACCTGATCAGCTATATTTTTTATGCTGTTATTTCTACCCTTGATTAGGATATCCTTAGCTTTTTCCAAACGAATTTTTATCAAATAATTAATAGGAGATTCTCCGGTCTCTTCCTTAAATATCTTTGAGATATATACAGGACTTAGATACATATTATGTGCAATTTGCTCCAAAGATATCTTCTGATCAAAGTTTTCATTCAGATAATCTATAATATGCTTTACAGCATAGCTTTTATTGTAGGATTCAAAGCTACATGCTGTCTGTTCGTAACTCTCATCCCCGACAAGTTCACGGATTATTAGGAGAAGCATCTGGATTAAATGGGTTTTAAGCATAAAGTATTTGCCCAAATTAGAGCTTTCTTTTTCGGCTATCATGGCATAGGAGTGCATCATTAACTCTTGCTTTAGTTCAGCGGTGGTATTTATGACGCATAGTCCATCTTTTGTTTCAATGGAGTTTGGTGCCATATTCTTAAAATGGAAATCGGTAAATCCAGCAATAAATTCAATTGTAGGCTCTTCTGTATTTGTTACAATATGTGTATGCTTTACTCCCGGATTACATATTATAAGGTCTCCTGCCTCCACATTATATTCCATATCACCAACAAGATATTTTCCCTTGCCGGACAGGATATAGGCAAGCTCGGTACAATCATGATCGTGATAGACACCATTTGCGGTCATTTTACATTTGGAGACATAAAACACCGTGGGATTAAAATCATTATATGTTAAATCATATTCAAAGGCCACACTATTCACCTCATTTATGGCTTGTAATAACTGTTTTCTATAATTACAGTTGTTCTTAGTTTAGTAGATATATTAATAAATAGAATGTTATCTTGATGTAGCTATTAGTATAATTATAACATTTTATATTAAAATTTGAAACAATATTTTTGATATTATTAGAGTAAATATAGAATATCACATTTAATCTGTAATAATCTACATTTATATATTTTAAATATCAGTTATAATAGATTAAGCAATAGACTTAGTACTACTAATAGCTAAAATTTGATATTATACTGCATTGGGTAAGATATCATCTCAAGGAGGAAGTTTATGACAGCAATGAAATGGTGTTTTTCATTTATGAAAAAATACCGTACACGACTTATATTTGCATTGTTCCTAGTGACTATAACCTCTGTTATAGCAATAGTAAACCCACAGGTTTCAGGTATTGTAGTGGATGATGTAATTGAGGGAGGCAATAGGGAGATTCTGCCCTGGCTTGCTCTTATTCTGATTTTATCAACCCTCATTCGTTCAGTATTAAAATACTGTTTTCTAATTATTTTTGAGAAATCCTCTCAGGGGATGCTGTATTCCATGAGAGATTATGTATATCGTAAGCTTATGAAACAGGACTTCAGCTTTTATAACAATCATAGAACTGGGGATTTAATGTCAAGGCAGACTGGTGACATGGATGCTATCAGACATTTTGTAGCCTTTGTAATATATTCCGTATATGAGAATGTTCTATTATTTTTAATTGCTCTTATAATGATCTTTGTTGTAGATTATCGACTTGCTTTATGTATGATAGCTGTTATGCCCATAACCGTATATGTTACAACAAAACAGCTAATATCAATAAAGCCTGCTTTCCACAATATTAGGAAGCATTTCTCAAGCCTAAATACCTTTGTCCAGGAGAATGTAAGTGGAAACCGTGTAGTTAAGGCATTTGCAAAAGAGGATTATGAAATATCCAAATTCAACAAGGAAAATGATGGCTTCAGAGAAGCAGAGCTTAAGGCTTCAGACATTTGGAAAAGGTATGTTCCTGTATTTGAATTTTTAGCTAATGTACTTACGGTTATACTGTACCTTGTTGGAGGTATTATGGTAGTTACAGGCTCTATGTCTGTGGGCAAATTGGTTACCGTAAGCGGTTATATATGGATGCTAAATATGCCACTTCGTCAGGCTGGATGGCTGGCAAATGATTATCAGAGGTTTGTTACATCTGTGGAAAAGGTGTATTCCACAATTAGTATTGAGCCTACCATTAAAGAGCCTATAGATGCAATCTCAAAGAAACGCTATAAGGGTGATATAGTATTTTCAAATGTCAATTATAGAGTTGGAGATGAGGAGATACTTAAGGATATTAATTTTAGGGTAAGTGCTGGACAAACCATAGGTATTATTGGCTCTACTGGCTCTGGAAAGACAACCTTAATGAATCTTCTTTGTCGTTTTTATGATGTGACTTCTGGAGAAATTACTCTGGATGGTAATGATATAAGGAAGACAGACCTCTTTAGTCTGCGAGATAATATAGGACTTGCTATGCAGGATGTATTCCTGTTCTCGGATACAATTGAAGGAAATATTGCATTTGGAAGGCCTGATTGTAGCATGGATGAGGTAATTGCAGCAGCCAAGGTGGCAAATGCCCATGATTTTATTCTTCAAATGCCTGAGGGCTATGACACTATAGTGGGAGAGAGGGGTGTTGGTCTATCTGGAGGTCAAAAGCAGAGAATTTCCCTTGCTAGGGCTCTTATTAAGGATCCACCTATTATTATTCTGGATGATACTACCTCTGCCGTTGATATGGAGACCGAGACTCTTATTCAAGAGGAGCTTTTAAGAATAGAGGGTAAGCATACTGTCTTTATTATTGCTCATAGAATTTCTTCAATTATGGATGCAGATCTTATTCTGGTTGTAGAGGATGGTAGGATTGTGGAATCTGGCAATCACCAAAGCCTTCTTAATGAAAAAGGATACTATAACAATGTATTTTATCATCAGTACGGGGATTTTGATCAGTTTAGTAAAGCTGTAACCCCCCGGGAAATGGGGGAATAGATATGGCTAGGAATAAGTATGACATTGATGAAACCTTACAGACTGAATTTAATATTTCTCATCTCAAGCGATTGGCAAGCTATATAAGGCCTTATGGTAAGGATATGGCTTTAGTAATTTTTCTTATGACAATTTCTTCAGCTCTTGGAATGCTGACTCCAAGAATATTAATGAAGATACTTGATGTATATATACCCAATAAAGATATTAAGGGAATTGTCTTTATTAGTCTGGTGCTGTTAGTGATTTATTTAATAATATCTATAATCCTAAGAAAGAAGATTTCTGTTACATCAAGGCTAGGGCAAAATATTATTCATAAAATACGTAGTGATATATTTGAACATCTTCAGGAGCTGCCATTTTCATATTATGATGATAAGCCTCATGGCAAGATACAGGTAAGGGTTGTTAATTATGTCAATGCCTTAAGTGACCTTCTTTCCAACGGTATAGTGAATACTATAACGGACTTGTTTAGTTTGATTTTTATTGTGGCATTTATGTTATCCATTAATATTAGATTAAGTATTATCTGTCTATTGGGACTGCCCATACTTATGATTATGATTTTTCTGATTAAGAAGAAACAGAGACTAGCATGGCAACAGCTGAGTAACAAATCCTCTAATCTAAATGCTTATATAGCTGAGAGTATAAATGGTATCAGAGTAACTCAAAGCTTTACTAGAGAACAGGAAAATATACGAATCTTTAACAGGCTAAGTAAGGAGTATAGTTCATCCTGGCTTAAGGCCATTAGACTAAATTTTCTTCTTTGGCCTGCTATCAATAATATATCTACTTGGACTATAGCAGCAGTATATGTGATTGGAATTGACTGGTTAGATAAGGGTGTGGCGGGAATTTCCGTAGGTGTACTTGTAGCTATGTCTGGCTATATAGGAAGCTTCTGGGCTCCGGTTAATACATTAGCAGGCTTTTATAATTCTCTCCTAACGGCTATTTCATATCTAGAAAGGATTTTTGAGACAATAGATGAACCAGTATTAGTTAAGGATAAGGAAAATGCATACGCTATGCCTGGGATTATTGGTGAGGTGGAATTTAAAGATGTATTCTTTAGCTATGAGGATGGTATTCCTATTCTAAACAATATTAGCTTTAAGGCAAATGCCGGAGATTCAATAGCTATTGTCGGTCCTACTGGAGCGGGGAAAACAACTATTATTAACTTGATAAGTCGATTTTACAACCTTGATTCTGGATTAATAACCATAGATTCTATAGATATAGAAGATGTTAAGATAAAGTCCTTAAGACAACAGATGGGAGTTATGCTTCAGGATAGTTTTGTATTTTCAGGATCTATAATGGATAATATCCGTTATGGCAATATGGATGCTGAAGATGATAAGGTTATAGAAGCAGCTAAGACTGTTCGAGCCCATGATTTTATTATGGGGCTTGAAAATGGCTATAATACTGAAGTAAATGAACGAGGAACTAGGTTATCAGTTGGTCAAAGACAGCTTATCAGCTTTGCCAGAGCCTTGCTTGCTGACCCAAAGATATTGATTCTTGATGAAGCAACCTCCAGTATTGATACAGAGACAGAGATGCTTCTGCAGGAGGGATTAAGGAAGCTACTTAAAGACAGGACTTCCTTTATTATAGCCCATCGACTATCTACCATAAAGAACGCCACCTGTATCCTATATGTGGATGAAGGTAGAATTATCGAGATGGGAACCCATGATGAGCTCATAAACAAAAAGGGCTTGTATTACAATCTATATCTGTCCCAATATCAGTTTCTAGAGAGTGCTAAATAAGCCTTTATTTTCAAATATTAAATGTCTTCATTGAATCTTCAAGATTGGTACAAACAGAAAAATAAAAAAATAGAGAGTTGGAACTCTAACTAAAATATGCTATGATTGTATAGGTAACTTTTAATGATTTTTAACGAATTATTATGGCTGGAGTGGTTTAAATGAAGAAGAAAATATTCTATATAATTATAGGAATAGCTACAATGCTTTTTATGGGCTGTAAGGGTAATGAGAAGGAAGATAACTTTATTCCCGATATATCGCCTGTTATTACTGAAGATGATATATATATACCAGATGATCCTATAGATGATTTTGAAGAACCCACAAAGATTCCTGAGGAGGAGCCTGAATTTGTAGGTGAGGCTACAACAAAATATGTAAAGCTACTCAGCTATGGTGCAGTGCTGAATGTTAGATCAGCACCTAACTCAGAGGAGAGTAATATAGTAGGCTTTCTAGTTCATACTGAACCTGTTGAAGTTATTTCAATAGAAAATGACTGGGCTGAATTCTGGTATAATGGAGAGGTTCGATATGTAAGCTCTGAGTTCTTGGTAGATTTTGTTCCACCTTATATATCTCCTCCAATGTTACCGTCTGGTGATAATTAGTATTATATAAATTTGATTAGCTTTATCATTGAATCTGAGAGGTGGGCAGCCTTGCTATAACAAAAGCCCACCTCTCTTTTATTAATAGGATTTTTTAAGGGAATCTGTATTAGCTGACCATTGCTTAGTTCATCAAGGACAAATTCCTTTATTACACATCCAACACCTAACCCTGTTTTAACAAATTCAATTAAGAGATCCATACTGCTTACTTCTAGTATTTGCTCAGGTCTGATATTATTTTCATTAAAATATTCTTCGATATACATCCTGGATACATTTTCTTCGTCAAGAAGCATTACATTGGCCGCTACAAATACATCCTTACCCTGCTCCCTAAGTTGTAGATTATCTAGATAATCCTTGGTAGCTACAAATATATCTTCAATTTCATATAGAGGGAGGAATTCAAATGCTTTTTGATTTCCTGGTTTAGCAACTAGGCCGATGTCAAGGGTGTCATTTTCAAGCTGCTTTAAGGTATGTATAGTGGATTGACTCTCTATGGTAATTTTTATATGGGGATATTCTTTTAGAAAGGGTTTAAGATAGGGCAGCAAAACATATTTGCACAGGGTAGCACTTACACCTATTCTAAGATGACCTACACCAAGCTCCCTTATACGTTTTAGATGCTCTTCACCCCGGTTAAGAATATCAAAAGCTTCCTTGGTATATTGATAAAGAAGCTGTCCCTCTTCAGTCAGTCTAACCCCTCTTGAGTTTCTTAAAAACAAAGTCAACTTCATGCTTTCCTCAAGAGTGGCAATTGATTTACTAACAGCAGGCTGGCTTACATAAAGAAGCTTTGCAGCCTGGGAGATATTACCTACCTCTGCAACACAGTTAAATATGTGATATAAGGATAATTGATTGTCCATAGTTGCTCCTTAATTTTAATGCTTTCTTTGATTGCATAACTAAAAGTTATAATAGGCATTCTTAATATGTATTACTATTATATCAGTACATATGATAAAATATCAATAGGCTTAGTGATTAAAATCAATACCATATATAAGTATATGGATAAATTAGGAGGATAGGTAGATGGATTATAAGATTGCAGTTATTCCTGGTGATGGTATTGGACCGGAGATTATTTCCGAGGCGACAAAGGTACTGGATACAGTTGGATTAAAATATAGTCATAATTTTAAATATACAGAGCTACTGATGGGTGGAGTATCCATAGATGCAACTGGAGTACCCCTTACAGATGAAGCATTACAGTCTGCAAAAGACAGCGATTCTGTTCTTTTAGGGGCTGTTGGTGGAAATGTAGGTCAGAACAATTGGTATAGCCTACCCCCTAATCTTAGACCAGAGGCAGGACTTCTTGCTATTCGCAAGGGTTTAAATCTATTTGCTAATATCAGACCTGCTATACTTTTTAATGAATTAAAGAGCGCCTGTCCCTTAAGGGAAGATATTATTGGAGATGGTTTTGATTTTGTTGTTGTAAGGGAATTAACTGGAGGCTTGTATTTTGGAGATAGATGGACCGAAGAGGTTGAGGGAGTAAGAACAGCCACCGATACCTTGGTTTATAATGAAAAAGAGATTGCTAGGATTGCTAGACGAGCCTTTGAGGTTGCTAGAAAGAGAAAGAAGAAGGTATGTAGTGTTGACAAGGCAAACGTACTGGACTCTTCTAGATTATGGAGACAGGTGACTAAGGAAGTTGCTAAAGAATATCCTGATGTTGAGCTGACTGATATGCTGGTCGATAACTGTGCCATGCAGCTTGTAAGGGATCCAGGTCAATTTGATGTTATATTAACAGAGAATATGTTTGGAGATATTCTTTCTGATGAAGCTAGTATGGTAACAGGCTCTATTGGAATGTTGTCTAGCGCAAGTCTTGGAGAAGGTAAGCTTGGACTATATGAACCTAGTCATGGCTCAGCACCAGATATTGCAGGACAGGACAAGGCCAATCCCATTGCTACTATTCTTTCAGCCGCAATGATGCTTAGATATTCCTTTAATCTTGATAAGGAGGCAGATACGATAGAGGCTGCCGTTAAGGAAGTTCTTAAGAAGGGATATAGAACTATCGATATTATGTCAGCAGGAAAGACGTTGATTGGAACAAGTAAGATGGGCGACTTGATTACTGAAGAAATTTTAGCATAATTATTAATATGAATTATATTGATGAATTGATTATTTGATTTGGAGGTATATATATGGGTATGACAATGACACAGAAGATTCTGGCAGCCCATGCCGGACTGAATAAGGTTACAGCAGGGCAATTGATAGAGGTAAATCTTGATCTTGTACTTGGAAATGATATTACAGCTCCTGTAGCTATTAAGGAAATGGAGAGGTTTAACACCAAGCAGATATTTCATAAGGATAAGATTGCTCTGGTGCCAGATCATTTTACACCTAATAAGGATATAAAATCAGCAGAGAACTGCAAGTGCATGAGAGAGTTTGCCATAGACCATAAGATAACCAATTATTTTGAAATTGGGGAAATGGGTATTGAGCATGCACTTCTACCGGAAAAAGGTCTAGTAGTGGCAGGGGATGTGGTTATAGGAGCTGATTCACATACTTGTACCTATGGTGCCTTGGGTGCCTTTTCTACAGGTGTAGGAAGCACTGATATGGCAGCAGGAATGGCAACTGGGAAAGCCTGGTTTAAGGTGCCACAGGCATTAAGGTTTGTTCTTACAGGTAGACCTAGAGATTGGGTAACTGGTAAAGATATTATTCTTCATATTATTGGCATGATAGGAGTTGATGGTGCCAGGTACCAGAGTATGGAGTTTGTGGGGGACGGGGTAGCTAATCTTACAATGGATGACCGCTTTACTATATCGAACATGGCAATTGAAGCGGGAGCAAAGAATGGAATTTTCCCAGTGGATGACCTAACTATTAAGTACATGGAAGAGCATTCCACCAAGACCTATACTATATATGAAGCAGATGAGGATGCAGTATATGATCAAACCTATCAGTTGGATTTATCTGAGATAAAACAAACTGTTGCCTTCCCTCATCTACCAGAAAATACTTATACAATTGACAAAGTTGGAGATATCAAGATTGATCAGGTGGTTATAGGTTCCTGTACCAATGGCAGAATTGATGATTTAAGAATTGCAGCCAAGGTTTTAGATGGAAGAAAGGTAGCTAAGGGAGTACGTACTATAATATTTCCTGCCACTCAGAAGATTTATCTGCAAGCTATTGAGGAAGGACTAATAACAATCTTTATTAAGGCAGGAGCTGTAGTAAGCACTCCTACCTGTGGACCATGTCTTGGAGGGCATATGGGAGTTCTTGCTGCCGGTGAAAGAGCAGTTTCTACAACAAATCGTAACTTTGTTGGTCGTATGGGTCATGTAGAGTCCGAAATATATCTTGCTAGTCCTGCTGTTGCTGCAGCCAGCGCTGTTACCGGCAGGCTATCAGGTACTGAAGAGCTAGGATTATAGGAAAAGGAGGATGTATATATGAAAGCACTAGGAATAGTTCACAGATATGGTGACAATGTGGATACAGACGTTATAATACCAGCCAGATATCTTAATACCTCTGATCCTAAGGAGTTGGCAAGCAAATGTATGATAGATATAGATTCAGATTTTGTTAATAGGGTAGTTGCTGGAGATATTATGGTGGCAGGGAAGAATTTTGGATGCGGTTCCTCTAGGGAGCATGCACCAATTGCAATTAAAGCCTCCGGCATTAGCTGTGTAATTGCTGAGACATTTGCAAGAATATTCTATCGCAATTCAATAAATATAGGTCTTCCTATAATAGAATGCCAGGAAGCCTCTATGGATATAGAAGCAGGTAATAAGGTAGAGGTTGATTTTGATAGTGGAATTATCTACAACCTAACCAAGAACAAACAGTATCAGGGACAGGCCTTTCCTGAATTTATGCAAAGAATTATTAAAGCAGAAGGCCTTATAAATTATATAAACAGTAATTAGAAAGGTACCAATCGTAATAGGCTGAATTTTATAAATCCTATTGAGTCGAAAAATATCTAGGGGATGGATATTGGCTCAATAGGATTTATTTTTGTTACTATTCAGAACCCCGAGAATCACGAAGTGGATTCGAGTGCTTCAGCGCCAAAATGGATGTATTTTATCCGTTTTGTGTGCATTGGCATCGTAAGATGCCCTGTAACTGTGAAGGTACTGAACAGTTAATTATTTTTGATAATTAATGTATCTGTAACCTTTTTCTATTAACTATCATAAGTTAAAATAGAACTTTATATAGGTGATGGTAATAATATGAATGGTACAATACAATACACAGTCCGGCCCTTTGACACCTTCTGGATGTTGGCGCAAGTGTTTAATACAAGTGCAGAATCAATCATGAATTTGAATCCAGGTGTAGATCCAAGAAATCTTCAGGTTGGGCATGTTATTACAATTAGGCCGGGTTTTCAGTATTATTCTTCATACAATAATTACATGATGAATAATAACAACATGATGAATAATAACAACATGATGGATGATAACAACATGATGGATGATGATTTTACGGGCGGCATGTTACCTGATTTAATTGA